>DGII01000173.1 GCA_002393095.1 Lachnospiraceae bacterium UBA3826
GAAGATTTATTCTTAGGACAAATTGACATATCTACACCTCCTTCAGAGTTTATAATCATTAAAACACGCTTATGTATTATATGTTGATTCCCCTGCCCTTGTCAACTGTTTTTTATAATAACTTTGATGCTTTTGGTTTTACTTCTCCGACTATCTGCCCTTTATCTCTATCCTGTCAAGTATCCCCTGTACGCCAACATCCCTGTGGGTAAGATACATCCTTACAACATCCTCTGTAAAGTCACGATCCGCTCCGGTCTTCTTAACGATCGCATCTATGGAGCGCCCCTTATCCGTCAGCCGCATTATGGTCTTAACCACAGTATAGAGTTCATCAGTTCTGTTCCTGCCTTTAGTACACGTATCAAGATCCATATGTATATCTGCCGACCGGGTCTCTGTCCGTCCGGCATACGTTATATCCTCGGCATCATCAGTAACGCCCTCAAGCACAGCCGGCTTCGCATGACCATAGTATATCCGCTTGGGCTTAAGTGCAAGGAGTCTGTCCCAGCTTGCTCCGATCTGTGTGTCTTTATGAAGTTCAAGCTCATATAACGGATTAAGGTCGCCTACAAGCAGACAACCTTCATCTAGCCACAGTGATATGCTGTCATCGCTGTGACCGGGCGTATGTATTATTTCTCCGTCTATTCCGAGCTCTGCAAGCAGCTTCCTGCCCTCAGACAGTTCGACCATTCTGACACTTCGCTCATCTATGGGTGTATAGTCGGTGCGCCCCTCTTTTTCGAATATATGGTCAGAGGAATGTATATATGCCTTCTGTACATCGGGAATGACTATGGTGACTCCGTGTGAAGCTATCTCCTGTGCTATGCCCATATGATCCGGGTGAAAGTGCGATATAAGAAGATATCTGATATCCCCGATACCTGCCCCCGTCTCCTTGAGTGCCCTGCAGAAGAGGTTGAATGTCCCTGCCCATGCGGTATCAAAAAGGACATACCCTTTATCTCCTTTTATCAGATATGTATTGGTGTTGCCGTATCTTAGCGGGATCACCGAAGACCCCGGTATATTACTGTGTCCGGTCATGTCCAAAGCTCACTTAAGTGACTTAAAAAGTTCTATATCCGACTGCTTAACCTTCATATTGGTGGTCATCGGTTCTTCGCCGGGCTTAGTCACCGTTATCTCTATTACCGTATCCTCGGTCACACCTGTCCTTATCAGGTGCTCTATAAAGCCTGCGAACTTCGGATGATTATTCTTAAATGTCCCTATCGCAGCCATAAACTGCATAATGTTCTGTGGATTAGCATTCATTGTCTTATCTCTCCCTTAATACGATGTTCCGTATACCGTTTTAATATTCTATTACTCAATTATTCTGTCATTCTATTATCACTATCCCACGCGAGAATTCATTATTCATCGGTGTGTGATACTTATCCGTTACGGCTGCTTCGTATATATTCGCAGATGCGATATCGATATCAAGGCATGCGTGCATATCGGCATCGGCAAGCTTAGTTATAAGCGGAATGCGGCTCTCTCTCTTAATCCGGCCAAGCAGAGGCTCAGCACTCTTACGAAAGCCCAGTACCCTTGCATAAGGCACCACCACAGGCGGCATACCGCATATATCAAGCATAATATGAGTGAGCAGTCTGCACACGCTTGTATGCGTAATATTCTTAGTCTTCATCGCATCTATGAAGGACTCGAAGTCGATGTAGTCCTTGATCTGCGTCACGAGTCTGTTACTGAAGGAGCGTGTGATGTCCAGATAATCGGCAAAGCTCTCTTCATGCAAAAGCTTATAGTGCAGATATGAGCTGAAATCATTCTGATACATTAACTTCGACACCTTTAGCGTGACCACACTCGACCCCGGCATGTGCTTAAGCATGAGCTCTTCATCAAAGGTCTCCCTAAGAAGCAGTCTTAATGCCGAAGCAGAACTCATTCCGTCCACATCAAGCTCCGTGGCACTGTAGTCCGCTCCCTTTCGCGTCACGGCTCTTGGTATCATCGCCGAATGATTCTTACGGATGGCTCGGCAGTATTCTATAGCAAGAATGGTGTTCGGCCCGTCAAGATTGGTAAGCTCTGTCGTATCAAAAAAAAGCTCTAAAGCCTTTTGTCTGGCAAGCGGATATGAATAGCCCTTGCGCAGATAGGAATCAAGAGTCTCCTCATACAGTGGCGGAGGATCGGATAAGAACTCCGACAGCTTAAGTACAAGCTCCTCGCTGCCCTCTTCCACACCGAAGGCAAGCTCATCTATGACTCCGAGACTGTTAAGAAGCGATACCCCGCCCTCGGAAAATCTCTTGGCATCTGCGGTCGCATACACTACCGGCAGCTCTATCACAATGTCAGCGCCGCCAAGCAGAGCCATCCTTGCCCTCGCATACTTATCAACTATGGCAGGCTCGCCCCTCTGTGTAAAATCCCCGCTCATCACAGCGACCACATAGTCGCTTCCCGATCCGCGCAGGGTATCTATCTGATATTTGTGTCCGTTGTGGAACGGATTGTACTCCGCTATGATTCCCGTAGTCTTCATATATCTAATATATCACAACTTGGTATAGCTTACACCCTGTTTATTCCTGCTTTATGAATAATTTGGTCCAAATTACGTAAAAGTGCCTTAAGACATATCTTAAGACACTTTTTCATACACTCTGTAACCGTATATCACAGTCTATACAAGCTGTGCCTGAACCGCTGTAAGCGCTACGACACCCACAACATCCTCCCATGAGCAGCCTCTTGAAAGGTCGTTGACAGGCTTAGCCAGTCCCTGAAGCATGGGACCGTAGGCCTCTGCCTTGCCAAGCCTCTGTACGAGCTTATAGCCGATATTGCCTGCATCAAGGTTAGGGAAGATAAGGACATTGGCTTTACCGCCAACCTCTGAATTCGGTGCCTTGGCCTTGGCAACAGAAGGAACTAACGCAGCATCTGTCTGTAATTCACCGTCTACTACCAGATTAGGATATTCCTCCTTGGCGATACGAGTAGCCTCCACCATCTTATCCACAAGCGGATGCTTGGCGCTTCCCTTGGTGGAATGTGAAAGCATTGCAATTATGGGCTTGGCTCCAACAAGATTCTTGAAGGACTTGGCCGATGTATCCGCAATGGCCGCCAGCTCTTCCGGATTAGGGTCCTGATTAAGTCCGCAATCCGCGAATAAGAAGGTTCCGTTATATCCCATATCACAATCCGGAACATCCATTATGAAGAAGCCGCTGACAAGCTTGGTTCCCGGCGCAGTCTTGAGTATCTGAAGTGCGGGGCGGAGCGTATCTGCCGTCGCGTGACATGCTCCCGCTACCATTCCGTCAGCGTCATTAGCCTTGACCATCATCACTCCGAATGTGAGACTGTCGGCAAGCAGGGTCTCGCGCGCCTTCTCCGGTGTCATACCCTTGGCCTTACGTACTTCGTAGAGCAACTCCACATACTCATCAAGCTTATCCGTATGATTGGGATCTATTATGGTAGCACCGTCAAGCTCTATATCGAGCCAGCCGGCACCGTCAAGTATCTTCTCCTCGTTGCCCACAAGGATGATATTGGCTATTCCTTCCTTCAATATATGCGAAGCAGCGATAAGTGTCCTCTTATCCGTTGTCTCTGGCAGCACGATGGTCTTGATATCGCTTCTTGCCCTCTCCTTGATCTTATCAATGTAATCTCCCATTTTGTAACCTCCGTATTACATATTCCGTTTCTATACTATCATATTTTACCACCGACACGCTTTCTCTTTCATTGCCAATCGTGTCATAAATATGTGAAAATTTGCACTTTTTCTTAATTCTTGCTTTTCCCTAGTTCTTAAACGAATGTATGGGTGCCGGAATCCTTCCGCCGCGGTTCACGAAATCCGCACATCCGAAGCTGTTGACAGGCATTATGGGCGCATGTCCCAGAAGCCCTCCGAATTCAACCTTATCTCCCACGCTCTTACCGATCACGGGTATTATGCGTACTGCAGTAGTCTTCTGGTTGATCATTCCTATTGCAAGCTCATCCGCTATTATACCCGATATGGTAGTATTCGGCGTATCTCCCGGTATGGCTATCATATCAAGCCCCACAGAGCATACGCAGGTCATGGCTTCTAGCTTCTCTATGGTAAGTGCTCCTGCTTCCACCGCGTCGATCATGCCCTGATCTTCACTTACGGGGATGAAGGCACCTGAGAGTCCGCCCACATAAGATGATGCCATCACACCGCCCTTTTTCACCTGATCGTTAAGAAGCGCAAGTGCCGCGGTGGTTCCCGGCGCTCCGGTCTGCTCCAGCCCCATTGCGCAGAGTATATCAGCCACGCTGTCTCCGATCGCAGGCGTAGGCGCAAGCGACAGATCCACTATTCCGAACGGGATATTAAGCCTTCTGCTGGCTTCCTTCGCTACAAGCTGACCGACTCTCGTTACCTTGAATGCAGTCTTCTTGATAGTCTCACACAGTACCTCGAAGGATTCTCCCTTCACACTCTCAAGCACATGCTTTACTACCCCCGGCCCACTGACACCTACATTGATTATGGAATCAGTCTCAGTCACACCATGGAAAGCTCCTGCCATGAAGGGATTGTCATCCGGTGCGTTACACAGCACCACAAGCTTCGTACAGCCTATGGAATCACTGTCCTTCGTAGCCTTAGCCGTCTCCTTGATGATATCTCCCATAAGCCGCACGCCGTCCATATTAAGGCCGGTGCGTGTTGAGCCAAGTACAACTGAGCTCATGATCCGCTCTGTCGAAGAGAGCGCCTTGGGTATCGACCGTATAAGAAGCTCTTCCGCCTTAGTCATGCCCTTGGCAGCTAATGCCGTATATCCTCCGATAAAATTAACCCCGACTGCCTTAGCCGCCTTATCAAGCGTAAGCGCTATCCTCACGAAATCATCCGTGCTTCTGCATGCCGATGCCCCGATAAGTCCTATAGGGGTAACGGATATCCTCTTATTGACTATTGGAACACCAAGCTCTGTGGATATATCCTCTCCGGTCTTCACAAGTTCCTTCGCAACGGTTGTGATCTTATTGAATATATTGTCACACAGCTTTGTAAGGTCATCCGATATACAGTCATGCAGGCTGATCCCCAATGTGATGGTCCTCACATCGAGATTCTCCCGCTCGATCATCTTATTAGTCTCTTCTACCTCAAATATATTAACCATGTTACTTACTCTGCTCTTTCTGTATTATATATAGTTCATACACCAAGTCAGTCGTAATTTCCATATAATGCACAAGCGGGTAATGCGGAACGCCGGTACTTAGGCGATGTTTTTTATCGCCTTATGTACCGCTGCGTGGAGCTCTTAGCGAAAGCGTGCCCGCAGTGTATTATATGGAAATTACGACACATGGAGCGTATGGATCAAATCCTGTGCATAGCCGAGAAGATATCCTCGCTCTGGCACTTGATCTGTACCCCGATATCCTCTCCAAGCTTCTCAAGCTCCGAAGCAATATCTCCGAATGCCTTGGTAGCACCTGCAAAATCCGTTATCATCATCATATTGAACCATCCCTGTACGATAGTCTGTGATATATCCAGAATATTGATGCCATTATCGGCAAGATATGTACATACCTTTGCGATTATCCCGACTGCATCATGCCCCACTACAGTGATTATTGTCTTTTTCATTTCTATCTGTTCTCCTGACCGTTATATTATTATGTTCTGCTTATACACCAATGCACTTATGCTTCACGACAAGCATATCCTACAGGTCCTCAAGCATTCTTATCAGATCCTCGAATGTTCCCTTAGGGCCCTCCCACGGATGCTCCTTGCTCGCTATCATTGTATCCGTCACAAGATACCCATCCATTCCGGTAATCGTACATGCGGCATACATATCCTCTTCCTCATCATTACCTATAATAAGGCATTCTGATGGCGATACCTTAAGTCTGGCGCATACTGTCTCAAAATACTTGGGATTGGGCTTACAATAGCTGTCTGACTCATATGAAGTCACAAGGTCAAAATCCTCAGGCTTAAGCCCTACCCATCCCATTCGTGTCACCTGTCCGACCATAGGGAATAATGGATTGGTGGCAAGCACAACTATGTCAGCCTTTTCACGGGATAATTCCACGGCCTTTATCGCATATGGATTATCCTGCGTGAACATCTTGGCATCCTTAAACTCCTTGCCGTAGAAGTCATCGCATTCTGCCATGATACTCTTATCCGTCACTCCCGTATCCTTATAGAAGCACTCCCAGAATGCATCCATATTACTCCTGCTTCCGTCATTACGAACCATCGCTGCCGTACCCTTCCAGACAGATGCAACAAGCTTATCCGCAGGTATCCCGTAGGGCGCCAGCCTCTTAGCCAAAAGCTTAAAATACCCGTCCGTGAATTCCTTCATATCCATCGGAACCAAAGTCCCGTCCATATCATACAGTATCGCTTTATATCTTCTACCCAATATTGCCCGTTACTCCTTTTCCTTACTTATTGTATTTGATATCAGTCTTGCAAGACCGCCCCTGACATCCCGTATTACTGTCCTAAAGCTCTACTATGCATGTCGGTTCACTTCTCTTAGCCACTATCATCTCAAAATCATTGGCATGGTATTCATTATCACCTGCCTCTATCTCAAGCCTTACTGTCTCATATGCAAGCTCCGGCAGGTTATTCTCCTTGCTTAAGTGTCCCAGGATTATGGTCCTTAATCTGTCACAGGCAATATCACTTAGCAGCCTGCCGGCCGTCTCGTTGGACAGATGTCCTCTTTCGGATAATATCCTCTGCTTAAGCTGGTACGGATAGGGACCTACCTGTAGCATGCGTATATCATGATTGGCCTCAAGCAGAAGCACATCCATATCCTTAAGGTGCTCCACGACATAATCATCATACTGCCCCATATCCGTAGCCACAGCCATCCTCTTATCACCCTTTGAGAAGCTGTACGCCACAGGATCGGCAGCATCATGCGATATCCTCATGGAACTGACATTAATGTCACCTAACACAAAATCCCTCTCCGGAGTTATCTCTACGAACAGCTCAGGTGGTATATATCCAAGGGAAGTATTAAGCTGTATCTGTTTAAGAGTCGCCGCAGTTCCATATATAGGTATGGGATACTTACGCACGAATACACCCAATCCCTGTATATGATCGGCATGCTCGTGGGTTATGAGGATAGCATCGATATCCCCGCCCTTAAGCCCTGTAGTCTTAAGTCCCTCTTCTATCCTTTTCTTGCTTATCCCCGCATCTATGAGCAGGTGGGTTCTCTCACTGCCTATATATATGGAATTTCCGCTGCTTCCGCTGGCTATGGGACACATTCTCATAGTTTTCTTTCCTTATCCCAATATATCTCTATATTCTCCCCACCGTGAAGCTGTTCCATATATTCCGCATTATGACCGTTGATGGTCGTTATGAGAGTACCCTTTGCCTTGGTCCTGTCAAAGTCTATCTCATCGAATACATCAACGAATACATATTTACTCTTGCCCTTAAGCTCTACGGGCTTACCGTTGACAATAACCGAGATATTCATGGCAGGAAGCTCTGCGGGCTTTTCTTCTTCTTCGTCCGAATTCTTCTCTATCACCTCTTCAACGTAATTAGTCGCAACGTATGCACTTGTATCAAAGGTTCCGTCCGTAACCTCCCATGATACGGTGAAGTTCTCATACACCCTGGTATCATCATCGGCAGGGGAATTATTCACCATACATACACTGTCAGGCGCCACCGTTATATCCATGAAGGTCTCGATCTGTGACACTGTATAATAGTCAAGTATCTCTATCACATCACCGCTTGCTATGTCATAATACTCCGACTGAAGCGTACCGTTGACCGAAGCGTACTTGGGCAAATCCACGCTGTTGCCGTTGACATTGATGGTAAGTATCGACTTGTACTCCGGCAATTCACCGATTGTCATATGGGCTGCCTCACCTGCAGTAGACTCCTCCACCTCAATGATATCATTCTCTTTTATGGGAGAATGAAGATTGGCAGGAGCGCCGTTGACCTTAATAACAGCCGCTTCACCCATCTGTCCTCTTATAAGGCGCTTATTACCGTTGATGGTGAATTCAAGCTCAGGTCCACTCTTAGGGAAGAACCCGCCACCCTGAAAATCAGTCTGCATAGCCGCATCCATGACTGACAGGTTGTTGTTATTATAAAGCTTCACCTTACTGCCGTTAAAGTTCACCATTATGAAGTTATTACTCTCTTCATAGTAATTAAGGCATATACCTATAGGAGTGACCAAAAGTGAATCTATCGGAAGATCCGTATGCTCGAATACGATATCCTGCATCACTTCCTTGCCTCTGAGGGCTACTCTCTCCGCTGCAAGTCCAAGCTTCTTGGCCAGACTGTCCGTATATCCCGGCACCATTCCTCCGCCACCCACAACGAAGACGGCTCCCACACTTTTACCGCCGTTTAATTCCTTGATCTTGGCTGCCGCAAGCTTGGCCATCTCATCCACAT
>DGII01000100.1 GCA_002393095.1 Lachnospiraceae bacterium UBA3826
CATAACCGTCCGTATTGTTATCAAATATATCAGTCTTGGTTACATGTGTTCCAATTCCTGTCTGGCCGGATTCTGTAACATTAAATCCAGCATCTGTTACTGCCTTTTCAGCCTCTTCCTGAGTCTCATAACCTACGCCGTTAGTTGTATCAACATATTCTACAGTCTCTTCGTCCTTATCAATCAAAGTTACTTCAGCAACTTTGACAGGATCAGATAAACCTGCTTTTCCTTCTTGAACAGGGCCTTCTATCTCCTTAAAGGCCTCTTCATCTCTCTTGACATCCATGTTATCAAGAGTATCGCCGTCACCGTTTTCATCGATGCCTGACTTAGTCTCATCAAAACTCTCAAGATTATCGAGATTCTTAGCGCTGAGATCAGTTTCTGCATTAGCACCTGCAACAGGTACTAACGCTGCTGCGATTCCGATTCCCATCGAAATAAGTACTTTGTTTTTCATTTTTTCTCCTTTGTTAGTTTACGAAAAAATCTCCCAGTTAGTTACGTTGTGTAAAATTCCCTTTTACTTGTGCCTTACTCGCTGTCTCCTCCGATGTGACTGAATAAGTATTCAAGCACTTCCGGTGTGAACTTCTTAGCCTCGATACCTATCTCGAAGCGGCCGTCTTCCAATTTCTTCTGCCTGTTAACCAAAGCATACATAATCAGCGTATCTGCTACGATTATGATGTCCTTACCGTTGATGTCGGGAAGGTCAGCAGGCCCCGTGATACCCATACCAAGAGGGCTGACATTATCAACATCCACGTAATACTTGTTGTAGGTGTCGCATACAACAATCACACTCTTAACTTTGTATTCGACACGGTTGATATTACGTCTTTCTTCCATACAATCAGAATCTCCCTTTTTGTCTTATAAAAGCTATTCTCTCGCTTCCTTGCTTACAAGTACCGAATGCACTACGAACCGGTTGATTGTACCGTGAGCGCCCTTACAGGTACTTAGAGTCAGCAGCTTGGGGTAATCCGAATAATCAATATCAGGAATGTCCGATAATTCATTAACCCCTTCAATGTACTTGATGTACGCATCATACTCTTCAGGCTTCTGAAGAAACTTATATGTGTCAGAGTCATTACGTGTGACATAATACGCCACAATACGGAATTGGTAGGATGCTTTGGGCGTATACACATATATGTACGGATGCGTACTTACAAGTTCGGGGTTCTCTCCAAGCTCTTTAAGCGTGCCGAACATGCTTTTATCTTTCATACTATGTCCGTATATGAAGGTATTAAAGTCTTTAAAATCGGGATAATTAAAAGAATCCATGAATATCGCGCCTGCTTTGTTACGAACATGCTCGAATGTCTCATGCAGATAGCCTTCGTTATCGGTGCCCTGTACCACAGGATAGCTAAGATCCAGTGCCGGGACGCTTAACCAACCCTTGAAATCCGGATTGA
Source organism: Lachnospiraceae bacterium UBA3826 (assembly GCA_002393095.1). GTDB lineage: Bacteria > Bacillota > Clostridia > Lachnospirales > Lachnospiraceae > Colinaster. Next base: position 1,437 of record DGII01000100.1, read on the forward strand.
TCTGCGTAAGTGCATCAAAGTCAATATCCATCGCCGGTATGTCCGGATAAAGCTTGACTTCTTCGGTTACTTCAGTCTCGTTACTTTCAACATCTTCATGCTGCTCTTCCGTCGTCACGGGAACAACATAAGCTTCGAGGCTTTCGTATTCCGCACCTGCAACCTTATAACTCCTAAGTGATAAGACCGTGTTGATACCGGATACGATCATGATCGCGATCAGAACAACCGGTATCAGCTTATTGATGATCTCCTTAGGCTTTAAGGCTTTCTTATTTTCAGAACTTTCAGTAATTTTATTCATCCCAATTCCGCAATACTTTAGTCCTTAGTAGTATTATAGATTATTGTATACAATAAATACAACACATTTTGACAAAATTTTAACTAAACTTTCCTAAATGAACAATTATCGCATTGTATTTCTTGCTATTTCAATTTACCGTTTTACTCGGCCAAAGTGATTTTATGAAATTTTTATTTTTTAATTGTGTATTTCATACTCTTATCGGGAAGAAATCGAAAGACTCAAGGCTCAATTGGCTATGTCTTGATCAATATTGACTATTTGAAAAAACACGGTGCATCTACACCGTGCTTTTCATTATGCATTATTGTTACTCTTCGTCTTTCTTACGCTTCTTATTTCTGAAAGCCCATGCTGCAAGAGATCCTGATGATGCGCCAAACATTGATATCCACTGTGCCAAGCTGTTAGCATCCGCCGTACCGGGTGTTCTTCTGGCGCCAAGTACCTCATTGCGGCTTCTCTTAGAACCAAGCACCTGGCCTCTGTTCCTCTTAGATGCGTCTACTGCTCTCTTCGCACCGAGTACCTGTCCTCTCGATCTTCTTTCACCAACCTGTCCTGCAAGCGGAACCTCGGGCTCCTCTATCTCGACGATCGTCGGAGGGTTACCGGGTGTCGTAGGAGGCACTGTCGGCGGTGTGGGCGGTGTCGGAGGCACTACCGGGGGCGTTGGCGGTACAACCGGAGGTGTTGGCGGAGTGTCCGGTGTATCAGGGTTATCCGGGGTATTCGGAGTATCAGGATTATCCGGTGTGTTCGGAATATCAGGAATATCCGGAGTGTCCGGTGTATCAGGCGTTTCGATCAGAAGACCATATACTTTTTCTGCCCAATTGTACATTACAGGTGTTTTCTCGGACTTATGATGGATTATCTCATCCCAAGCTTCCTTGTCAACTACTGTCTTCTTCACCTTATGAGTTACAGCATCATGATATATATCACCAACTCTATATCCGGGTACATCAATAACAACCTCATCTATATCATGCGTTACAGCTTCATGATGTACGATCTCATCCCACGCTTCTTTAAGTACTTTAGTAATTGTTTTTTCGTGTGTAATAGCTTCATGATGGATTATCTCATCGTATGCCTCCCTTACAACCACAGTATATTCTTCTTCGCGTGTAACCGCATCGTGATGAACTAATTCGGTCCATCCTTCTTCGTCGACTACTCTTTCTTCATCATGATTAGCTACAACTTTATATAGTGCTTTTGTTGAATAAACCCGGGTCTCGTTACCACTAAAATTGCATGAAGTTGCGTGCCATACGCCTTCTGAGTTGGTTAGTTTATTACATATAACCTGTCCTTCACATTTGTCGATAAGATCAACCGTGGCATTCGAGGCAAGACAAACTCCCGAGAAGTTTCTTAATCTGATATATCCGGCATAACTTCCAAAATCCCATACTATCTGTTGGGGATTAATACTCTTTTCACCCTCCTCAACTTTTTTATATGGATTCTCTTTATCAGATGCATTGAAAATATTATATTCACCAAACTCTATCACATCATCTGTTGCATCTGAACAATCGACTATAACATGTGCATACCCCGCAAGCGTATTAATGTTAAGTATGTTCTTAAAGTCCGAAGCTTTCAAATGAACAACCTGCTCATACGAATCAGCAACCCACTGAAGAGCACTTACAACCTCATTATACAAAGCTTCATTTGATTTATCTCCTTCATTCGGCAATTTGTCGATTGTATTTTCAAATAATTCGCTTTCATGACTGAGTTTATATGAGTCAATATCCCCTGTATAATATGAATGAGAACAAATTCCTGCTTCATCCTTATTAAAGGCATTATCATCTTTCCATTTAATATTCTCCGGATTAACAGGTTGGGTAGAGCCAATCTTATGTCCATTTGCACTGACATTTCCAAAAACAAGGAAATTGGATTCCATATCCTGTCTGACATCCAATTCTTTTGTAATTATGCCAAACTGTCCAAGGTCAAGAAGCTTATCACCAAAATAAATCTCAACATTCAGACCTGAATCAAGATGTATCTTTTTTGATTTGGCAAGTCCTCTCGCTTCGAGTTCATCATAATTTGAAGGTTTAACAGAAGACCAAACAGACCAATCGTTATTAGAAGTGGCTTCTTCATCAAGACCATACGTAACTTCAGACTCCGCATAACCAGACATTTCAGGATGTTCTTCATCCAAAACACCTTTAAGCTTGGATAAAAGATCATTCATCTCTGATTCAGATATTCCGTATTTTTCAAAGCTCTTAGCCTCACTGACTACATGAGACTTTTCCTCATGAACAACTTCCTCATCATGTTCGGGCGTAACAATCACAGTACGAGTCTCCTGCCGAGTCACCGCATCATGATGAACAGGTTCATCCCACGCTTCTTCATCAATAATTGTAACAGTCTCATCATGAGTGATTGCATCATGATGAACAGGTTCATCCCATGCTTCAACATCAACAATCGTACGCTTTTCCGTATGCGTTACAGCCTCATGATATTCGCCTTCTTCCCAATATGCTTCTTGATCAACAACAACTTCGTCTTCTTCATGAGTAACCGCATCATGATGGATAACCTCATCCCATTCATCCTTTGTTACTTTACCAACCTCAAGTTCAAATGTCTTCTCCTGCAGAAGAACAGCGCCTTCTGTATCCTCAGATGTTTCCTCATATTCATCCTTGTTATCTACGTGGTCGATAGTATTCGTAGTAAACTTCGTTCCATCTTCACCTTTCTGTGTGATGCTTCCGTCTTCGCCCTTAGATCCTTCACCCATTTCGATGGTCTCTCCGTCAACTGTAACGGAATCAATGCCGTTGCTGTTATCATTGTCAGCATCATTGATCGTTACACTACCATCAGTAGGAAGCACTTCAGCGTGTGCACCGGCTACCGGAAGCATCGCTGCCGCAATCCCGATTCCCATTGACATTAAAACTTTGTTCTTCATAATCCCTCTCCTTGAGTGAAACCTACAATGTTCTCCTATATCCTAAAAGTTGTTCCGTTCAAAAGATTAATAACATGGTACTTTAGTATCCGAATTAATTATAAAGGAGAATGCAGTAAATAATCAAGGTAAAACGTTTAACTTTTAACTAAACTTATCTAAATTAACAAATAATACATTGTATTTCTTGTTGTATATATTACACGTCGTGTTATTATCAAATATTCATAACCAACATATCAAAATCATATAATCGCAAAAAAAAATTCATGACTTTTTATCCTATAAAAAAACATATTGACACTTGTGTGTTCGTCTGCTACTCTATCCGTACTAAGGGAGAAGAAAATCTTGGACATTCGTCCATTTTTTCATTAAGGGATTAGATATAGGGATTTGAATGATCGGTGGATTTGTGCTTTAAGAATTCATTGTCTGTTTTGTGTCGCAACAAAGGAGGAAGTATAATGGCAAACAGAAACAAAGATCCTATCTACACCTTGACGGCATATGACGATGCCTTTAGAACAATGGAATCCGAATGTAATGACATTCTGATACCCTTCGTCAATTATATGTTTGGCGAAAACTACAGCATGGATGATGTCGTCATAAGAATGAGAAATGAACATTTTATCAGTCAACCGGGCAGAAAAAGGCGGAAAAGAATAACTGATTCGTATTTCAAGATCGTTCATGATGGTATTTCAAATGATTACCATCTTGAATGTGAAAGCAGTCTGTATGATAAAACGATATTGGTGCGTATCTTTGAGTATGATTCACAGATTGCACTTGATTCGGGATATAGCATATATGATGATAACTCTCCGGTATCAGATATCTCAAGGTTAAATATATGCTTTCCGAATTCAGGATTGGTTGAACTGAGATCCAACAGTAATACACCTGATTCGGCCACCATAACACTTAACACACCGGGTGGCAGTGTAAGCTACAATATTCCGATTATCAGAGTTAACGATTTTACAATTGAGAAGATATTTGATAATAAACTGTATCTCCTTATTCCATTCTATATCTTCAAGCATGAAGATGAGCTTAACGATATTAATTCAAATGAAGATAAGACAGATGATCTGGTCAAGACATATGATAAGATCATGGATCTACTTCATATTGAAAATCAAAATGGACGCTTGTCAACGCAATCGCTTAATGTTATTATTCAATTAACAGAAAGCGTTCTGCACAAGCTAACCATGAAGTATGAATCAGTTCAGAAGAAAGTAGGTGATTTAATGGGCGGCAAAGTTATAATGTTACCTGAGATCGTAGCTATGAGAAAGGCTCGCGAACAGGTCTATAAAGAAGTTGAGGACGAGCGCAAGGAAAACGAAAAATATCGTAGAGAAAACGAAAAATATCGTATAGAAAGCGAAAAATACCATAGAGAAAGCCAGGCCGAAATCAAGGCTCTTCGGGAAGAAAACGAAAGACTCAAGGCTCAATTGGCTATGTCTTGATCAATATTGACTATTTGAAAAAGCACGGTGCCTCAGCACCGTGCTTTATTGTACGTCATATTGTATACCTTATTGCACTCTCTTACTATCAACCTATCTTCTTGGCAACGACCACGAAGCGTCCCTCTCCCGATTCCGCATTATCACATGTGGACAACGTTATCAGTCGGTCTCCGTATACGGCAGTCACGCCCGTATCATATAGTGACATCTCTGCCATAGCATCCATATTGGAATAGAACTCATCCTCGCTTGATGCATCTATGAATTGATAATACTTGAACACTATCTCATCCTGTGCATATATCTTGGAACGGAATACATACATTACCGCATAAGTACCCGTCTCATATATCGTATCGAAGGTAAAGTTCGGATTTTTCTCCCAGAAGTCCTTCTTGGCATAGTAATTGAGATTGCCGAACATTTTACCGGACTTCATATGATGCCCATACAGGATCATGTTGTCATTGGGAAATGCCGGAGTACAGTCCTTATCCATGAAGATTGAGCCGTTCTTATCATAATCCTGATTATAATTATGATCCAGATAATAGTCGTTATTGGAAGTCTGCATCACAGGATAGTCAATACCGCAGCCATCTATCTTGATCCAGCCGACCAGTCTCCTGTTCTTCTGATACAGAGTCTCGTATTTCTTAAGTACAGGCGGCTTATCCTTGGCCTCCTCATAATTGATGACTACAGTTCCGCCCGCATCCTCCTGCTTAAGCTCGGCAAGCTCCGTATACTCCATATCGTTCTTCTCATACAAAGCAAAATAGAATACCAGATAACCTACAGAGCCCAATATACACAGTGCCAGTACAACCAAGAGAAACCTGCGCTTAAGCTGGTCACGCTTAAGAGCCTTGATGATCTCCCTCTGCATATCATCATCATAATCAGACAGTTCCTTGCGCTTTTTTCCCTTAGCGTTTCTTATGGAGCCTTCAGATGAGCTTGCATTCGAAGTCCTCCGCCCTCTGTAAGATAATCCTCTCTTCTTCGGTTCTTCGGCCATTGGCGGGTTCTTCTTAAGCTCTTCATCCAGTTCGACAATCTCTTCGAGATAATCATCTCCAAGAAGAGTTTCAAAATGATATTTTCCTCTCTCAAGCTCGATGCGAAGCGCAGCAACAGCATCAGGATCAGTCTTATCTAAATCTCTCTCAATTCGTTCAATTGTCTGATTGTCACGAAATCCTCTGGCATAGTCAGCCTTGGTTCTGAACTTCCTGCCCCGGATCTCATATGTCTCAACTGTGTTAGTCATATAACAAATGCATCATGGGACAGATCTATTTTGCGACGATATTAACAATCTTACCGGGCACGTATATCTCCTTGACTATGGTCTTGCCTTCAAGCAAAGGAGCAACAGCTTCCGATTCTTTGGCTCTTGAGATAACACTGTCCTTATCTTCATCTACGGCGATCATAAGCTTGCCGCGTACCTTACCGGATATCTGAACCGCGATCTCTATGGTGTCTTCTACAGTCTTACTCTCATCATAATCAGGCCATGAGGTCTGGTATACTCTGCCCTCATAACCTGTCCTTGCCCACAATTCCTCAGTGATATGCGGAGCAACAGGATTAAGCAGCGTTAAGAATGTCTTAAATTCAGCCTTGTTGACCTGACCTTTCTTATAGAAGTCATTAATAAGAGTCATAAGCGCAGCTATGGCTGTATTGAACTTAAGAGTCTCAAAATCAGAGCTTACCTTCTTAATAGTCTTATGCATGGCAACTTCCAGATCGGTTGAATATGTGTCACCGTCAGTAAGAATGTCCTGAAGCTTCCATACTCTCTCAAGGAATCTGCGACAACCTCTTACGCCCTCATCACTCCATGAAGCCGCCAGATCAAAGGCGCCTATGAACATCTCATAGGTACGGAGTGTATCTGCACCGAATTCCCTGACAATATCATCCGGATTAACAACATTACCTCTTGACTTGGACATCTTCTCACCGTTAGAGCCCAAGATCATACCGTGACTTGTCCTCTTCTGATAAGGCTCCGGACAAGGAACTACTCCTTCATCATATAAGAATCTGTGCCAGAATCTGGAATAGAGCAGGTGAAGCGTCGTATGCTCCATGCCACCGTTATACCAGTCAACAGGAAGCCAGTACTTAAGAGCCTCCTTGCTTGCAAGCTCCTTATCATTATTAGGATCTGTATATCTTAAGAAATACCATGATGAGCCGGCCCACTGCGGCATGGTGTCTGTCTCTCTCTTAGCCGGACCACCACACTTAGGGCATGATACATTGACCCATGAATCCATGGCTGCAAGCGGCGACTCACCTGTATCCGTAGGCATGTAGCTGTCCACCTCCGGAAGCATTAGAGGAAGCTCCTCCTCCTTAAGCGGTACATATCCGCACTTATCACAGTGTATTATAGGTATAGGCTCTCCCCAGTATCTCTGCCTTGAGAATACCCAGTCACGAAGCTTATAGTTGGTCTTGGCATGACCTATGCCCTTCTCTGTAAGGAATTCCGTGATCTTAACCTTGGCCTCTGCCACAGACAGCCCGTTAAGGAATTCCGAATTCACAAGCTTTCCTTCTGCCACATCCGTATATACCTTTTCGGTAACAGGCACATCACTGCCCGCAACGACCTCTATTATCGGAAGGTTGAATTTCTTGGCAAAATCCCAGTCTCTCTCATCATGCGCAGGCACAGCCATAATTGCACCCGTCCCATAGCTCATAAGTACATAATCCGATATCCAGATAGGTATTTCCTTGCCGTTGACGGGGTTGGTAGCCGTTATTCCCTTGATCTCCACGCCTGTTTTATCCTTGGCAAGCTCCGTGCGTTCGAAATCAGATTTCTTGGAAGCCTGCTCTCTGTACGCCATAAGCTCATCATAATTCTCTATAGCATCCTTATACTTCTCTATATATGGATGTTCGGGACTCATGACCATATAGGTCGCTCCGAAGAGCGTATCGGGGCGGGTTGTGTATACCGTAAGCTTGTCTTCTTTTCCCGTAAGGGCGAAGTCAACCTCCGCACCGGTAGACTTGCCTATCCAGTTACGCTGCTGAGTCTTGACTCTCTCTATGTAGTCCACACTGTCAAGCCCTTCAAGGAGCTTATCAGCATAATCGGTGATCTTAAGCATCCACTGGCTCTGCGCCTTACGGACAACCTGAGAGCCGCATCGCTCGCACACACCGTTGACCACTTCTTCGTTGGCAAGACCTACCTTACATGACGTACACCAGTTGATCGGCATCTTGGTCTTATATGCCAGACCTGCATTAAAAAGCTTAAGGAATATCCACTGTGTCCAGTGATAGTATCCGGGATCTGTCGTATTGACCTCTCTGTCCCAGTCGAAGGAATAACCGAGATTCTGAAGCTGCTTCTTGAATCTGGCTACATTGGTCTCAGTAACCTTCTTGGGATGTACGTGATTGGCTATGGCATAGTTCTCTGTAGGAAGTCCGAAAGCATCCCAACCCATCGGATACAGAACATTATAGCCCTGCATTCTGCGCTTTCTTGCCACTATATCAAGTGCTGTATATGGTCTGGGATGACCTACATGAAGACCCTGTCCCGAAGGGTAAGGGAACTCCACAAGAGCATAATACTTAGGCTTGTTCCTGTCCTCTCCTGTCTTGAAGGCCTGTTCATCGGCCCATATCTTCTGCCATTTTCCTTCTGTTTCACGATGATTGTAAGGTTCTGCCATTTTCTCTCTCCTTAAAAAGATAGTTTTAAACTTTCATATTATAACATAATTCGTCGGCGCTCGCCATCTAATATAGCATCCAATACGCCCATACGGTGATAAGGCTTATAATAAGCTGTATTATCCCAAACCTCATAACGACCTGCGTATTGGACCAGTTCTTATTCTTCCTTGCATGGTCATGAAGCGGACATCGGGTATTAACAAGTATCTTGATCTTAAGAAACCTAAGCAGCGCCACCTTAAGAAGTCCCAGCCCTCCGTCCAGAATAAGCACTATGGACAGCGGGATATATAAAAGCGGACTCTTGCTTAAAAGTGCAGTGACCGCTATCATCACGCCCATTGCGCGGCTTCCCGCATCGCCCATGAGTATCGTACTCGGCGTTGAATTGAACCACAGATAGGCCGTGAGGACCACCATGAACAGCATTATGGTATATACGAAGCCTCCGATGCCTCTCACCTCCTGTAGCAGCAGGTAAAAAGAACCCAGCGTTATGATCGTAAGTGTAGCCGAGAGTCCGTCCACCCCGTCCGAACAGTTGGTGACATTGATAGCCATCCACACCAGACCGACTATCAACAATCCGTATACCGGATAAGGCAGGGTTATGGCTCGACTGTGAAGCATACCGATATAGAAGGTGTTACCGTTATATGTAAGGAACGTTATCGCAACAATGACCGCAAGTACAAGGTCCAACGCTCCTTTAAGATATTCATTCCACGGTCTTTCGGACATATCATCCAGAAAGCCTGTGATCATACTTAGTATTATCACCGTCAGATACACGCATCTCTCCGTACTGAGTGTATTAAAAAGCAGATCGCATGCCACGAATACCAGCACGAATATTATCCCCGATCCTCTCGCCTTACCTTTGGATAAAGTACCCTCTACCGCGAATGCCCTTCCGTTATCATGGGGCAGCTTATCCTTCAGGATATGGTGCAATATAACCGTTGCCATAAAGGCAACGATCACACCGATCAACATTATCACATTGCTGTCAGTCAGTTCTCTGAACATACTTACCTCAATTAACTCTGTGTTCCCATGCGTCTGCTTACTCTGCCCTTAAGATACAGGTATGCAGGTATTAAGAACATACAAGCCATTACCCATGCCATAGGTGATGCCAATACAGCAAGTGTAAAGCCGTACCTCGGAACAAGTATAAAACCGATTATGCCTCGTGCGATCATCTCCATCAGCCCCGAAAGCATCGCAAGGTTGGAAAAGCCCATGCCCTGTATCACGAACCGGAAGGTGTTGACTCCAAGCAGGAACAGATAGAATTCCGTGTTGCGTCTTAGGAAAAGATGCACATTAGCTATTATAGCAGATTCTTCCTTATCTACAAATATTAATGCGAGTTTATCTCCGAAAAATTCTATGAGCACCGCTACTATGAGCATGTATACGGCACCGAACATAAGACTTTTCTTAAGTCCTTCATCTATCCTCTTAATCTTACCGGCACCCATATTCTGACCGGTGAAGGTGGCAAGGAATGTCCCCAAGGCATCTGATGGACAGGCTAAGAACATGGATATCTTGCCTCCGCTTGTCATGGCGGCTACATATTCAGAGCCAAGTCCGTTGACAGCCGTCTGCAAAATGAGACTTCCTATGGCGGTTATGGAATACTGAAGTCCCATGGGTGCACCCGCCCCAAAAAGTCTTCGCATCTCTTCTGTATCCGGTCTTCTTTCTTCCCTGACTGTCTTAAGTATCTTATACTTACCCTTCATATATACGGCACAAAGCAAGGCTGCCGCAAGCTGGGATGCGACCGTAGCAAAGGCAGCTCCGCCTGTTCCCATATGTATATACACAATACATATATAGTCCAGAGCAATATTAAGCAAGGATGAGAACACAAGAAAATACAGAGGTGTCCTGCTGTCTCCGAGCGCCCTTATTATACTTGATAGCAGATTATACAATATAGTTACCGGAATACCGCAGAATATAATGAACAGATAGTCATATGACATCTCGGTTATATTGGCAGGCGTATTCATCCACGTAAGGATTGACCGGCACAGAAGCATGGTACTGATCGTCATTATTACAGCCACAGCCGCTCCGAGATAATAGCTGTTCACTACACATTTTCTGACGCCTCTTTCGTCCTTTGCACCGAATCTGTTGGATATGGGGATACCTACTCCGGCGCATAATCCGTTGCAGAAACCCAATATTAGGAACATCACACTTCCTGTCGCTCCGACCGCGGCAAGTGCATCCACTCCCAATATCCTGCCCACAATGGCCGTATCTACGATATTGTAGAATTGTTGGAACAGAAGTCCCAAAAGCACCGGTATCGAAAAGCTGATAAGATGTTTTGTTATACTGCCTTGTGTAAGGTCTCTTGTTGTCTTGTCTTTACTCATAACATTCGTGTTATATCACATGGAGTCAAGAATATCAACAAAAACATATTTACAGACAAATATAAGTCCGGAGAACAATCTCTCCGGACTTATCAATATTAATACCAATGCCCTTTATTACATCAGTTCATATTCTGCCTGCAATGCCGATGGATATCATTATTCATCCACATTGTTCTCAGCAACCTTAGCGGCTCTTGCGGCAACCTCCTTCTCCTGTATATCCGAAGGACACTGCTCATATCTTACGAACTCATATGAGTATACACCGGAACCGCCGGTCATGGAACGAAGATCTGTACAATATCTGAATATTGTACTCATGGGAACCTCTGCTTCCACTACCTGCTTGCCGTCTCCTGTGGGATTCATGCCAAGCACTCTTCCGCGTCTCTTATTAAGGTCTCCCATTACATCACCTGTATAAGCATCGGGCACAGTCACCTTAAGACTCATTATAGGCTCAAGGAGAACCGGATTAGCTTCCATGATACCCTTCTTGAACGCCTGTATGGTAGCCATCTTGAATGCCTGCTCCGAAGAATCGACCGGATGGTACGATCCGTCATAGAGCACCGCTTTGATACCCACAACAGGATATGCCGCCAGAGGCCCTCTTCCTACGGATTCGGCAAGTCCCTTCTCTACAGCAGGGAAGAAATTCTTCGGCACTGCTCCGCCCACAACCATCTGCTCGAAGATGTACGGCGTATCTATATCACCGCTGGGCTCGAAGGTCATCTTGACATGACCGTACTGTCCGTGACCGCCTGACTGCTTCTTATACTTATATTCAACATCAGACTTCTTCCTGATGGTCTCCCTGTATGCAACCTTGGGGTCTGAAAGCTCTACAGCTACCTTGTACTCATTCTGTAATCTGCTGACGACTATATCAAGATGCTGCTCACTCATGCCGTAGAGCAGAAGCTGTCTGTTCTCGGAATCGTTCACATTCTTAAGTGTCTGGTCCTCATGCATCATCTTCTGCAGGGCCTGGCTTACCTTATCTATATCCGCCTTATTGACAGCCTTATATCTTCTGTAGGTATAAGGTACAGGAAGCTCTGCCTTACCATACTGGATAACATTAGCCTTGGTGGAAAGGGTATTGCCTGTACGTGCGGCGGTAAGCTTGGCTATGGCACCTATATCTCCTGCATGAAGCTCCGGAACTTCAATGGGCTTATTACCCTGAAGCAGATAAAGCTTGCCGATCTTCTCATCCACATCCTTATCCTGATTATACAGAGTATCATCCGTCTTAATAACTCCCGAATACACTTTTATAAGGCTGTACTTGCCGATGAAAGGATCTACAATGGTCTTCCAGATATATGCGGACTTAGCCTTGGAGAAGTCATAGTTGGCTTCGAATACCTCATTGGTCTTAAGGCTTACGCCTGCAACGGTCCTGTTCTCAGGACTCGGCATATACTTTACAATATCATCCAGGAGTGTATATACGCCCTGACAGAGTATACTTGATCCCATAGACATGGGAACTATCGAACCGTCATTGATATTGGTACGAAGCGCCGCACGTATCTCGGCTTCCGAGAATGTCTCGCCGCCGAAGTACCTGTCCATGAACTCCTCACTGGTCTCAGCCACAGCCTCCATAAGAGTATCCCTGTACTGCTCCAGATAAGACTTGGAATAATCAGGAATGTCGCATTCCTTGGCTTCCTTTCCTTCCCAGCGGTAAGCCTTCTCAGCTATGACATTGACATAGCCCACGAACTTCTCATCCTCTCTTATAGGCAGATGGAAAGGTGCGAGCTTCTTGCCGTACTTAGCCGTCATGTCTTCAACCACCTGACGGAATGAGGCATTATCGATATCCATATCGGTAACGAATACCATACGGGGAAGCTTGAACTTATCGCAAAGCTCCCACGCCTTGTCCGTACCGACTTCCACACCGGCCTTACCGCTTACAACGATTATAGCGGCATCGGCTGCGGAAGCCGCTTCATATGCCTCGCCCTCGAAATCAAAGTATCCGGGAGCATCTATGATATTGATCTTGACTCCTTCCCATTCTATGGGAATAACAGATGTAGATATTGAAAACTGGCGCTTCTGTTCCTCTTTACCAAAATCACTTATGGTATTGCCGTCCTGCACCTTACCCATCCTTGATGTGAGACCTGCAAGATAGGCCATAGACTCTGCAAGTGAAGTCTTACCGGCACCTCCGTGACCAAGTAATACAACGTTGCGGATCTTGTCAGTAGTATATACGTTCATGTAACCTCCTTTATGGTAGTCCCCACTACCAAAAAAATATTGATTAGAGTCTTCACGACTCTAATCAATATTTTACTAAATATTCCGACAATTTACAACGAAAATATACTATTATTTGTATTTTATTTACAAGGTCAGAATTCTCCGTTAAGATGGCCTACTGTCTGATATATCTCGATCCTCTTGGTCTCCATATCGGACATTCCGATGAAGATGGCACCGTACTCGTAAGTATCGCCTTTCTTGACGATCCTCACGATCTCCATAAAGCAATGTATGGTCTCGGAGGTCCATATTGTAAGATAGCCCTCGTAGATGGCACCGATATCCAATTTCTCGGTACATATAAAGCCTACACCCGCCTTGGATACATCCGATATCTCTATCGCCACTTCCTTGGCCTGACTCGAATCACCGTTAAGCTGCTTGATTATGAGCTTGGATTCAAGTTCTGTTCTCTCTGCTTTTCTTTTCTCCATTATCAATCACCCATTAAACCTTCCCAATAAGATCATCGGATAACTGTATGCCGCAATAAGATAAATGCTTAAATGCCGCACACCTATATCTACTTTATAACAAATATCGCCATATTTCAACTACAAAAGAGCGACCGGAATCTGCATTCTAATCGGTGATGAACATCGCATCCCCGAAGGAGAAGAATCTGTACCTTTCTTTAACAGCCTCTCTATAAGCCGCAAGTACATTTTCCCTGCCGGCAAGTGCGGATACAAGCATTATGAGCGTGGATTCCGGCAGATGGAAGTTCGTTATAAGGCAGTCAAGAAGCTTGAATTCATATCCGGGATAGATGAAAATCTGTGTATCTCCTTCACAGGGCTTAAGCATATACCTGCCGTTATCATCCTTACATGCCGCGCTTTCTATAGTTCTGCAGCTTGTGGTGCCTACACATATGACTCTTCCGCCGGCCTCTTTAGTCTTATTGATGATATCAGCCGCTTCCCTGTCTATCCTGTACCATTCCGAATGCATCTTATGCTCCGTGACCTCCTCGGTCTTAACAGGTCTGAATGTTCCAAGGCCAACATGGAGTGTCACATACGCTATCCTTACACCTTTATCGGATATCTGCTTAAGCAGCTTCTCCGTAAAGTGCAGTCCGGCGGTTGGTGCGGCCGCGCTGCCCTCATACTTCGCATATACCGTCTGGTATCTGTTCCTGTCTGCAAGCTTATGCGTTATATAAGGCGGAAGTGGCATCTCACCAAGCTTATCAAGTATCTCTTCGAATATGCCCTCATAGTCGAATCTGACTATCCTGTTGCCGTCAGGAAGCCGGCTTACTATCTCTCCGGTAAGCAGACCATCCCCAAAGGATACCTTGGCACCTTCTCTTAACTTCTTGCCGGGTCTTACAAGAGTCTCCCATACATTGCCCCTGCCGGCTCCATCACCCTCAAGGCGCTTTAAGAGGAATACCTCTATCGCGGCACCCGTATCAGGCTTAATGCCAAGAAGCCTTGCGGGAATAACCTTGGTGTTGTTAAGCACAAGGCAGTCACCCTCATTCAGATAATCGACTATGTCGGTAAAATGTCTGTGTTCCGTATCACCGGTCTTTTTATTCAGAACCAGAAGCCTTGATGATGATCTGTCACTCAAAGGGTCCTGCGCTATGAGTTCTTCCGGCAGATCATAGTAGAAATCGCTTGTCTTCATATGAATCTACTTAGAAGTCCCTATATTCTTAAGGAAGGTCTTATATCCAAGATAGGTCTCATACAGATCCGCCTTGCTTACCGCTTCCCACGGAGCATGCATATTAAGCACTGCGATACCGCAGTCTATGACATTCATTCCGTACAGGGCAAGAATATATGCGATCGTTCCGCCGCCGCCTATATCCACCTTACCAAGCTCGGCGGTCTGATAGATGACGCCGTCTTTATCAAGGATATTCCGTAACTCGGCTATATATTCGGCATTGGCATCATTGGAGCCGGACTTGCCTCTTGAGCCGGTGAACTTGATAAGTGCCATACCGTTACCAAGGTAGGACGCATTCTTTTTCTCGAACTTATCCGCATATGTGGGATCGAAGCCGGCATTGACATCCGAGCTGAGCATATATGAATTGGCCATGCATCTTGACAGAAGGATATCGCTGTAATTATCCACTGTAAGGTTGATTATCTCGGCTACGGCATTGGCGAAGAATCTTGATCTCATACCTGTAGCACCCACAGAGCCTATCTCCTCCTTATCCACAAGGATGGCACAGGTGGTACGCTCTGTTGCCTTAGTGTCTATAAGTGCCCTGATCGAAGGATAAGCACATACCCTGTCATCATGACCATAAGCAAGTATCATGCTCCTGTCAAAGCCCGCTTCTCTTGCCTTACCTGCAGGTACGACCTCAAGCTCGGCCGAAGCAAAATCAGCCTCCTCTATATCATATTCACTCTTAAGAAGCTTAAGTATGTTACCCTTTACCGCATCCTTGACCTCTTCGTTCTTACTGTCCTTAAGAGGCATATTACCCACGATGATATCTAAAGCCTCACCCTCTATTACTTCACTCGCCTTCTTCTCCATCTGCTTAGCTGCCAGATGTATGAGAAGGTCGGATATGAAGAATACGGGATCGTCCTCGTCCTCTCCTATATTGATCTCTACTATGGTTCCGTCTTTTTTAACGACCACACCGTGTATGGCAAGGGGGATTGTTACCCACTGGTACTTCTTCACGCCGCCGTAATAGTGTGTATCAAGAAGCGAGAAGCCACCGTCCTCGTACAGAGGATTCTGCTTGATATCAAGCCTCGGACTGTCAATATGTGCACCTAGGATATTAAGTCCTTCGGTAAGAGGCTTCTTGCCTATCTGAAAAGCAGCAATGGACTTATTCATCTGAGTGGTATACACCTTATCTCCTGCCTTAAGCTTCTTACCGGATGCGATCACCTTGCTAAGCTCTGTATATCCCGCATCTTCAAGCATGGATACTCCCAGGTCGCAGCACTCTCTCTCGGTCTTGCCGTTATTTAAGAAGTCGATGTATTCTTTTGCGAATGCATCTATCTCCTTAACCTTTTTTTGCGTTGCGCTTTTCCAAATATTTCTGTCGTTCATGTCTGTCTCCTTTTCATGTGTAGTCCGGCAAGTGTATATAGTATATGCCGGACAATTAGCCGATGACACTTAGCGAATGTATTATCCGATTAGTCTCTTTCGAGGACTGTTTGAGCGAAGCGAGTTCCGCAGAAAGAGACGCGTATATGAGGATAATGCATGAGGTTAGTGTCACTCGAGCCGTCCGGCATATACTTTATACACCTGCCGGACATGTCGGGAAAAAATCACGGATCACTGTCTGAGTTCGATTCCCATGCCGTCAAGTCCGTTAAGTATCTTCTTCATGGCTGCGCCCACCTCATCATCAGTAAGGGTATGATCCGTTGCGCGGAAGGTGATGCTGTAAGCTACTGACTTAAAGCCCTCCTTTATCTGTGAGCCTTCATAGATATCGAAAAGGCTGTAATTCTCAAGCAGCTTGCCGCCGCGCTGTCTTATCATGGCCTCTATCTCACCTACCATGATATCCTTGGGCACTACCATAGAGATATCCCTTGATACACCGGGATACTTGGCAACCCCCTTGAACTTTCTGTCAAAGCTTGCAAAGGGGACGATACATGGCATATCAAGAACGGCTATATAAGTCTTGACACCTATGTCATAATTATCCGCAACCGCAGGATGTACCTCGCCGATATATCCGACTATCACTCCGTCATATATGATATTCGCCTGTCTGCCCGGATGCAGATAAGGCTTGCCGGAATTGGGATCATATACGATGCTCTTGTTCATTCCGATGCTGTCGAAGAATTCCTCCACCACACCCTTCATCGTGAAGAAGTCGCCTTCACCATAAAAGCCAAGCGTGAACTGCATTCTCTCATCGGGGCTTTCGGTAAGAGGAAGGCTCTTGGGTATATATATATTAGCAAGCTCATAGAGCTTAACATCCTTATTACGCCTGTTATAGTTGGTTGATAATGATGTAAGCATTCCGTTAAGTGATATAGTTCTCATGATAGAGAAATCCTCACCCAGAGGATTGCTTATTGTTATGGCATTACGTACGGGATCATCTGCCGGTATAAGCAGTTTATCGTATACCTTAGGACTTTCGAAGCTATAGCACATACCCTGAGAGAATCCGCAGTATTCGGCTATCTCAGCCGCTTTATTCTCTATACGCTGCTTAAAGCTTATCTTACCCGTTGTAGCCTCACCGCTCGGAAGTGTCGACGGAATCTTGTCATATCCATAGAATCTTGCGACCTCTTCGGCAAGATCAGCCACGCCCTCAAGATCCTGTCTGTATGACGGAACCGTCATCCTATAGCCGTTACCTGTATTTTCGACAGGAAGCTCAAGAGAATCGAATATCTTAAGCATCACATCATCACTTAAGTCTGTTCCCAGAAGATCATTGATACGCGCCGTGGTAAAATCAATGACTCTTAAGTCCTTAAGAGGCTCGCATACATCGACAACACCCGATACCACTTCGCCACAGCCAAGCTCTTCTATAAGCGAGCAGGCTCTGTTGATGGCATCAAGTGCATTACGGGGATCAAGTCCCTTCTCGAACTTGCCGGACGCATCGGTCCTAAGTCCAAGTCTCTTGGCTGATTTCCTTATATTAGCGCCGTTGAAGCAGGCCGCCTCGAAAAGCATAGTTTTTACATTATCGGTGATCATACTGTTCTCACCGCCCATTATGCCTGCTATACCGATCTCCTTCTTACCGTCACATATCATGAGCATATCTTTATCAAGAGTACGCTCCTGACCGTCAAGTGTAACGAACTTATCACCGTCTGCCGCACGCTTGACAACGATCTTATGATCCTCGACCGTATCAAGGTCAAAGGCGTGCATCGGCTGACCGTATTCCTCCATCACGTAGTTGGTTATATCAACTATATTGTTGATAGGTCTGATACCGCTTGCGGACAGGCGCCTCTGCATCCACTCAGGTGAAGGCGCAAGCTTGATATTCTTCACAACTCTTGCACAATATCTGCTGCAGAGGTCAGTATCCTTAACCTCTACCGATACATAATCCTTAACATCCTCTGAATTACCCTTAACCTCAACAACCGGAGGTACGAACTTCTTGCCGAAGGTTGCAGCGGCTTCTCTGGCTATTCCGAGTACGCTGTAGCAATCCACACGGTTGGATGTGATCTCATATTCGAATACCGTATCATGCAATCCGAGTACTTCTATGGCATCCGCACCCACCCTGGTATCTTCGGGGAATATATAGATGCCGTTCTCCGGTGCTTCGGGATAGAAGTTCCTGTCAGAGCCAAGCTCCTCTATGCTGCACATCATACCGAAGCTGTCTATGCCGCGAAGCTTACCGCTCTTGATCTCTATGCCGTTTTCGGGAAGCGGTCCGCCGTCATGTCCTCCGGCCACCTTACCGCCGTCAAGTACAACCGGAACCTTGTCTCCCTCGGATACATTGCTTGCACCTGTTACGATCTGTATGGTTTTATCTCCCGTATCCACCTGACATACTATGAGTTTATCAGCATCAGGATGCGGTGAGATCGACTTTATCTGTCCTACAACTATCTTACTTAAGTTCTTATCCAGGCACTCATATGTCTCCACCTTGGTACCTGTCATGGTCATTGCATCCAAATATTCCTGAGGGGTTACATCAAGATCGGGTACATATGCCTTTATCCATGATAATGCTGTGTTCATCTGCTTACTTTACCTCCAAGTTCTAGAACTGCTTAAGGAATCTGACATCATTCTCATACAACAGTCTCATATCATCAATCTCATACTTAAGGAGCGCGATCCTCTCAAGTCCTATTCCAAAAGCGAATCCACTGTACTTCTCAGGATCGATCTTGCTCATCTTAAGCACATTGGGATGTACCATGCCGCAACCCAATATCTCGATCCAACCCGTTCCCTTACAGAACCTGCATCCGCTTCCGCCGCACTTAAAGCAGCTTACGTCCATCTCTGCCGAGGGCTCGGTGAAGTTGAAATGATGAGGTCTGAATCTGACCTTTGTATCCTGTCCGAAGAGTTCCTTGGCAAATTCAGCAAGAGTTCCCTTAAGATCTGCGAAGGTTATGTGCTTATCTATCACAAGTCCCTCGATCTGATGGAAGGAAGGCGAATGTGTTGCATCCACTTCATCCGAACGGAACACTCTTCCGGGAGCGATCATTCTTATGGGAAGCTTACCCTTCTCCATCACATGCACCTGTGTACCGGATGTCTGTGTACGCAGGAGGAATTTATCGTTGATATAGAAGGTATCCTGCTCATCCTTGGCCGGATGATCCGCAGGAATATTGAGTGCCTCAAAATTATAATAATCCGTCTCTATCTCAGGGCCTTCCACGACCTCATAGCCCA
>DGII01000171.1 GCA_002393095.1 Lachnospiraceae bacterium UBA3826
AGCTTCCCATCATCTCGAAGAATGTAACGTGGCTCTTATCGCCTACGGAATCTATATCGTTAGTCCTGACACAACCCTGCACATTACACAGTCTGCTACCCATCGGATGTTTCTCACCCAGCAGATAAGGCATCAAGGGCTGCATGCCCGCCACGTTGAACATAACTCCCGTCGAACCGTCAGATACAAGGGACACCGCCCCCACATCCTTATGTCCTCTCTCTATATAGAAGTCCTTCCAGACCTTCCTGAGTTCCTTAGATGTAAATTGTCTCATATGATTCCTTTCTTTGATCCGGCTTACTCATTCGGATACATATATTCTTACAATACAGTCTAATTTATCATTTTTATGCCAAAAAAACAAGGGAAAACCGATTTCCTTGCATTTTCAATATCCGCTTTGCCATGTCTCACCTAATACCTTGTATTCACTTTGACCCTCCGTTTCGGATAATTTACATATATCTACTTATTAATATTATCTTCTACATTATAATATATAAGCGCTCCAAGTATCAAAACATATCCAATTAGCTTATAACCCGTCACCGTCTCTCCTGCTACGAGTATTCCCATGATACTTGCCGTGAACGGGTTGACTACCGTAAGCACTGCGGCCGTCTCAGCCTCAACATACTTCTGCCCCAGCGGTTGCAATGCGAAGCCAAAGCAACTGCATACCAATATCAGCATGAACATCTCGGCCCATTGGCTGCCGGTCTGCGGAATTGACATTCCTCCTGTTATTAATGCGACAATAAGGCTTAGTATTCCCATTGTACCAAGCTGTATAATGCCTATGACTATCGGATCTCCTCCCCTGCTTACCCTGTCAGTGGTAATTATGCATGCAGCATATGTGACTGCGGCCATTATTATAAGTATGATTCCCGATATGCCGCTTGCGCTCCTGCTCTGTGCGATTGAAAGAAAGGCTACACCCATCACCGCAGCTAAGGCACATATCACAGTCTTTGGTCGCGGCATTTTTCTTGTAAGCACCGACATATAGATAGGTACAAGGACTATCGCCATATTCTCTATAAGGGAACTGATACCCGTATCCACCGTTCTAAGTCCGTACATCTCAAAAATCATACATACGGTATACAATATCCCCAGAATAAATCCTGAGCATATCTCCCCTTGCCGGCACTTTATAAGCCTCTTGCCGAAGATAACCGACAGTATGATAAATGCCAGAGTGAATCTGACTGCAAGTATGGCAAGAGGCGCCATACTCTCAAGTAACAGCTTGGAGAATAAAAAGGAGGTTCCTCTGGCAATGAATACTGCGATAAGCAGTACTACGGCTTTTGTTCTGTTCATAGCTTTATTCACCTGCATCAAAGCCCGCTGTTCTGTTAAGTATCGCAGTATCAAGCATTCCGATGACAGCCCCCGCACAAAACGCCGAAAGCATAAGTATCGGAGCATAATACGGGATTATACTCATCCCTACGATAATACCCGCTGCAAGCATCTGTCCGGTCACATGCGCTATAGAGCCGCAGACGGACACCGTTATAATATGGTAATCTCTGAATCTGTTCATGATGTACATAATGATAAAGCTTAAGATCGCTCCGGCAAGAGAATATATGATCCCTGAGAATCCCGTGAACATCAAGCCGGATAATAGCACTCGTAATATCGAGATAAGGATCGTATCCGTCACCCTAAGTCTGTATATTCCGTACAGTATCACAAGATTAGCCAGTCCAAGCTTGATTCCTGCCACCGGAACAGGCATTGGTATCATACTGTCGATATAACTTAATACAAGCGCCAGCGTAAGCATCAGCGCATCCGTGGCTATTCTCTTTGACTTCAATCTTTTCTCTCCGACCTTTTATATCCCCCGTTCGCTAATTATAGATCAGGTGATATAATAGATTAAGCTTATGATATGTCATCTTCAAAAGTCCTGCTACAGTATAACATGAAAAGAAAAGATATTAAATTACTTAGTTGCATAATATGTATCATCCTGATTCTGCTTATAAGCCGCTTTATTCCGTCAGACTCCATCAGCTGCTATGTAAGGATAACAGAGTCCGGTAAAGAGACCGGAATCTATCCCTTAGATGTCGATGCAGACATTACACTTTCACATAATACTATCCATATAGAAGACAGTGTGGTTAGTGTTACGGATGCCGACTGTCCTGACAGATTGTGTATACATCAGGGAGGAATCTCTAAGCCCGGTCAGGTCATCGCCTGTCTCCCCGGCAGGACAGTCATACAGATAGTAGCAAACGACTTTCCCTCTATGACATCTCCCATGACTTATTCCGGTATACACTTCGATACACTTGTGGATGTGAAGATATATGATATATCAGCCTCATCCGATCTGCCGGATATAATAAGGAATGAATGCACACGATATGAATATATATGCAGCAGGACGGATAAGGATTCCGAGCTGTACAGACTGAATCACAGACTTATAAGCAACAGGCGCGATTTTAATTATAACGGAATGACCGTAACGGCTTACCGGGTCTCTTCCGAGCTATATGATATGATAAGCGCCGGTATATCCGCATACAGGCAATCGGACGGGCTTTTCGATATATCAATAGCTCCCGTAAGCCAATTATGGAGCTTTAGTGATGGCGAGCACTCTATCCCGTCCTCTCAGGATGTGGCTTTAGCTCTTACGCATGTATCGGCAGACAATATCATTCTGTTCGAGGATCATTACATAGGCTTTAAGGATGAGGACTGCATGATCGATCTCGGCGGACTTGCCAAGGGATATATCGGAGACAGATTATATGATACCCTGAAAGAGCATGGTGTAAGCAGCGCACTGATATCCCTCGGCGGCAATGTGGTCGCTCTGGGCGATAAGGCAGGCAGGGATTTCACAGTCGGGATAAGACAGCCTTTTGCATCAGGCAACGAGGCAGCTCTTACCCTGTCTGTAAGCGATACCTCAGTTATCACCTCCGGCACCTACGAAAGATACTTTATCTCTGACGGCAGGCTGTATCATCATATCCTTGATCCCACCACCGGATATCCCTTTGATACCGATCTGTCAAGCGCCACTGTCACAGGCTGCTCATCTGTCAACGGAGATATACTAAGTACAGTGCTGTTAGCCGAGGGCTCTGCTCGCGCCACCAGACACGCTGACAGGCTTAAGAATGAAGATATCGCCGTCATTCTTATCGATAATAACGGCGATATAATATATAACAGTTGTTCTTGAATTGGCTGCGTCCTTTTATTCCTTGGTTCTGGCTATATATTCATAGAATATCTTGCCATTCATATCATAGGTATAATAGTTGTACATCAGATCCTCTGATGTGTTGGGATCTCCTCTCTTGGTGAACCACTTCATCGTGGGATAGCTGTCCGCCAGTTCTGATCCCGGCTCATTCCACACTATATTATCCTCTATCTCCTTCAATGGATATATACACCCAATGAGCATCAGCGATATTACGATACCCTTCCTTATACCAAGTGATGTACTCTCTCTTCTGTCAAGCACAAGCTTAAGTACATATATCATAAGTATGAAAAGCGAAGGTATGGAGCCTGACATGACCACATCATTGCATAACCCCATCCTCAACCACGGAAGCCCCATAAGTACGGCGAGATTAATGTAGTAAAGCGGGTTTTTAAGATTCTCTTTAGCCACGCATACATAGTACACCCCGAACATACATATGCAGAACACCAGATATACGATGATCTGATCTCCCGGATAGGTCTGGAATCTGAAGGATGAGCTCACCGGCTTCTCAACCTGTATATTGCCAAGGAAATAGAAGAAAAGTATAAGTCCCGGACATAACGCCGGCAGGATATTGTATAAGCTCAGGACCTCTTTTATCCTAACCCTCTTATTACATATCAGCACTATACCGTTAAGTAGCGCAATAGCAGCCAGCGCCGCGAAGGAGAATGAGCCGAATAAAAGCGACGGCAACAGCATCACTACATAATATCTTACTTTATCAATATCCTCCATAAAAAGCATCGTAGCAAGCCACGGCACGATTATCTGGGGCAGTACCCAGCGGATCATCACAAGATTACTCCTGTACTGGAGCATGATCCCATCCACAAGCACCCAGTGATAGCTTCCGAGCGAATACATCCTGTCACCGAATATAAGCTTAAGTATATTCTGGGCAAGGTTAAGCCCGCCGCAGAAAAACATGAGGACAACAAGCGCAAGCACCTGTTCTCTGATCTTATCCGCTCCTATGAGCCTTACAAGGCATACATATACAAGCACAAGTCCGCCCACACACCATATGCTCATACAGATATTGCTCAAAGCGAAGGAATCCCATATCTTACCTATCACCGCCGGTACAAGGTATTGACCGAGATAATATGTAAGCATACAATCATCATATCTGTCATAGTATACCGGCCATGAGGATTTGGTCAGATCCCGCAATACCGCATTGTGCTTATACCAGTCTCCTGCCTGCGGGAATGCACCTCCGATCCCCACCACGATACAGATAAGCGCAATAAATGCCACAGCCGCCATAAGCATAAGCGGATGTATATATACATCCCCTTCACCGGACATATAGGCATCTATGTCATATTCCCCGAATTCCCGGCATTTCTTAAGGTGTATACCCTCCTTACCGGCAATGTATCCTCCGACACATATCGTACAGATAAGGATACCGGGCAAGGCATAATACCACCTTGTATATCCGATCATGAAGATCGCAAGGGGGATATACATATATATAAGAGATAATATCTTAAGTGTTTTTCCATCCAGCCTCATCTTCACACATCCGTTTTTATAATAACACTCGATATTTCATTATCACGATACACTACGCTCCCGACCGCCGTAAGTCCCTCTATGTCCACGAATCCGAATCTTTCGTATTCCTTGGGACCCACATAGATATATGCGATATTGTATCTTCTTACCAGCTCTTTGATCTCTTCACTGTCCGCAGACGTATATATGGCCGCTATATCCTTCTTCCTGTTTTCTACATATTCCCTGCTGTTATGCCACAGCCACTCATGTGTATTCCAGCCAAGCACCGTGGGATGACCGCTTAAGGCAGCTATCAGACAGTCGGTTGTATAGCTGTCACCGTCAGATGTCAGTATCACCTCTCCATCTTCTGTATTATCCCTTATCCAGTCCAGTACAGCCGCTTCCTCTCCCATATCCCGAAGGATACCGGTAGTCGCATCTATCCCCTTGTAATTCCATGCATCTGTTTCTCCATACCATTGCCTGTATGCAGTAACAGAATATCCCAGCGTAAGAACGTAGAGTACCAGTGAAACAGCTGCTTTTTTTATATAAGATCTGTCACACAGATAACTCCGGATATCCGTCATGTCCGTGCCGCTTACCCTCCCATGACAACGTGATATGATCCTCACGATCACATACCCCGACATCAGACCAAGAAGGATGTATGCCTGGTAAGTCAGTTTGAACATCGTATTGCATCTTGGGAATCCATTAACATATATGTCCTCTACATATATGATCTCCGGCATGAAGGCCAGTCCTATCCCGCACATACCTATAAGAAGCATACATATATCCATAGCGTTAAGCCTTTTCTCTTGGCCATATAGATGTGTCAGGAAGGATACATACAATATAAGTGTAAAAAGGGGAAGCCCCCATAATATAAGCCACTGATAGACAAGCGAATGCTGTTCGCAGGTCTTCACTCCGTTGATCATTCTGTCGAACTTAAGTTCAAAAGGCAATTTGACTAAAGTTGCGACCGTATATACGAATACACCTGTAAGCGCCGTTGTTCCCAGAGTAATCCTTACCCCGTCCTGCCTGTATATATGCATAAAAAGTATCACACTTCCGGCAATTACATAGTATATCGGGTAATCCCAGTAATTGGTCATCGCCGCGATACCGATCATAAAGGCGATCGTGATGACCTCCGGACAGAATATGGACTTTATCATCATACCGTGATCCCTGCCCTTAACCGTATTCATGACATAAGCCGCCAGAAGTGCCGTTATCGTAAGCACTATCATAATATCAATGACATGGGCATGCAGGTCTCCTATCAGGAAGGAATAGCTTGGAAATTCCGAGATAGTCCTGTCAGCCGGATTATCCGGTATATACCCGATGTATCTGGTTGACGAAGCGAACCAGTACGTGGGCTTCTCGCCATCGAGCCGCAATATATCCCATATCATCGGAGACAATATGTAGAATACGATATAATGCACATTACCGCCGAAAGTCACCGCAGCCGATGATATAACTCCGCCAAGCATGGGAAGCAGCCTGCTCTTATCCCCTCTCTCTTCCTTATGTAATACCCATGCAAGCATCTCCTTAACGACCTTATAAGAGTATATGAGCGTAAGAGCCGCAATCATGGATAGTCCCAGTGAATAGCCCTCCCTCACGGGCACAAAGCATATCTTACACATATATGTGATCATATACAGCCCGTAATAGTAATAGTTAATGGTTTCTCCTGCAGCCCACATATCTGTGGGGGGCATATATGCCGTCTTATCCAGAGACACCATGAAGGCGTAGTCCATCACCCTCTCCGTCTCCACAGAATGTATCCTGTGTCCCAATAGCCATGTAAAAAAGATAAATGCAGCAACAAAGGCGATCTCGGCCCACGCAATCCCCTCCACCGTCTTTTCAACGGAATCGAATGCAAGCCGATTCTCTTTTTCTTTGTCTATGCCATTTCTTTTTAAGATAAGATATGCTGACAGATATATGGCTATACAGATAACAACGGGGATAATGATGCACCATACTCTGTCAAATGCTATGATGCGAAGTGATGATAAAAGCCACTGAAGATATGAAGCGACGGCAAGTCCCACAGTCTTGCCGAATATATAGCCTCTGTCCGAAAAGCCTTTAAATACCACTCTTATGACGGGATATGCCATCAGTCCGAGCAACAGGCTCCCTATCTCCCACCTTAACAGGCTTTGCATATCCCTTCCGATAAGCATAAATCCAATAATGACGGTAAGCATCGTCACTATGATAAGGCAGGCTATTCTGCGGTTGCTCTTATCATCCTCAGACAGTCTGCCTTTATCGTCACCTGCGCTATCGTTGTCTGTCATATTGATATTCATCGCTTCCCGACTCAACATATCGCTCAAACTCCCCATCAAAAGATCATAGAGAATAACCCTGCCGAGACAAGTCCCATGATGACTCCGGCCAACACTACTCCGCACATAACGGATAACACGCTTTTCTTAAAATCCATATCAAGTATGCTCGCTGCCAGAGTTCCGGTCCATGCACCGGTTCCGGGAAGAGGTATTCCCACGAACAGGAAAAGAGCCCAGTACAATCCTCTGCCGGCCTTCTCCTGCAACTTATCACCGCCCTTTTTGCCCTTCTCAAGACAGAAGTTGAAAAATCCTCCTATTATCCTCTTATCCTTGCCCCATTCAAGAACCTTCCTCGCAAAAAGGTAGATTATCGGAACAGGCACCATATTACCGATTATGGCTATCACATAGCACAACGGCAGATTAAGAGGTACACCCGAAGATATGAATCCGACTGCATAGGGTATCGCCCCTCTTAATTCTATTAGCGGAACCATAGAGATCAGGAAAACAAGCAGATAATGTGTTAATACGTTCATAAATCCTCCGTTCGACAGAATGACCGGTCTTAATCCGTTTTTGTCAGAATAAATATTTTATGAAAAATGTGCAATGACCACGCTTTATTATGATAACATGAGTTACCGTATGATTGAAGGCATGTTAAAATATCAAAATCGGAATTTCTATATTTTTCAGAATTTCATAACAATTCTAAAAGTCATCGAAAACACACGAAATATTATTTTATGTAATCCACAAAATATTGATGCCGCAGATTAAGCGGTCTGTAATATGTATAATATACTATACAAAATTATAATCTGAATTTTGCAGGTTGTGTTGCAAGTTGACCCCCACGAAAGTACCGTTTTATGCAGTTCGGAAGGGAATAACTTGCATTTTCGGCTTCTGAGTTATGTAAATTCTTGCATTTTTCGTCCAATATCTTGTGCCGCATTGCACTTATAGAATCCATTTTACCACAATATCTGCCCAAATCCCACATATTTGCATAAAAAGACTATTTTTTTATTATAAATTGTTTAATTTAATCGTGTTTTGATACCTTTTAGCACTTTAATCTTTTAACGTGCAGAATTTTATATGCCACAAGATATTGATCGTGTGTCTTTTTTATAAAAAATGGATTTTTTTGTCAATACAGACTGTATAAAGGTGGTATAATGTGATTATGAATGATCTTATAATTTTTATGAATTCAATATGGATACCCGTTCTTTTAGCAATTCTCTGTGCCGGCTACGGTATATATCTGGCTATCACGAAGGACCCTAAAGTCATACGGCGCAAGACAGGCCGGAACGATCTGCTTAAAGCTCCCGATAAGTATGTCCGCAACGCAATGTGGCTTATGTTCTTTATGGCTGTCGGATGCGTGGTCATGGTTATGATCATATATTTTACCGCCAACGATATGATAGCTACCGTAGAGTCCATTAGCTGGTTCATTGTATTCGCCTTTCTCTGGAAGAAAAACGAGGACACCAACGGTGCCCTCTGATTTTCCTCTGTATTCGTTTTTTACGGCCTGTAACCTGTAAGTTTATACTGTAATACCGTGCCTTATCCTCATTTTCACTCAGATAACGGCTTAATATATACTATACTCTTACCCGGTATCATTACAGTCATCCCCCCATCCGTATCCGAAGCAACCGCTTCGTCTCCGTCAGGCGACATTGTGGCCACTACGCTTACCTTTTCCTTAAAAGCTATGCTCTCTCCCTCTGCATCCGTGAGATTATATATGATATATATGGATTCGTCATTCCATGTCCGTGATATGACCGTTGCCGCTTCATTATAAGCATTCAATTCTTCCTCATACACGGAATCCCCTCTGGCTATCTCCGGGTAGCTGTTCCTGAGCATTAGTCCCTTTTTATAATAATTATATAGCGAGCCCTCATCATCATATTGTATATCCGCAGGTTCACACCGCTGCTCCACATCCTCATCCGCATCCGCAGGTCCCCTGCACATACCGGCAGTATCCTCATAAGACCATAGCATGGGAAGCCTCTTATTCTCATCCTTGGTTCCCTTAGAGCTCATTCCGAGCTCCTCCCCGTAATATATATACGGAGAACCCGTCATACTTAGCAGTATTGCCGATGCCATCTTCATATCCCGAACCTTGCCGTTAAGTGCATTGGATACTCTGGGCATGTCATGATTGGTTATAAAGGGGGCATTGATGCATTCCGGATTCACAGCCTTCCTTGCATTCTCGTTTTTTATCATGTTATCAACGAATTTATCCGAGCTCTCCCTTCCTCTGGCAGCCTTGATTATATCCCCCTCCGCCTGAGCAAAGCCAAAATCAAACATACTTGGTGTATCGCTTGCATAATAAGCTTCTATTGTCTGTTCCGAGGCCCATACCTCACTGACCATATAGAAGTCGGGATCAAGTCCTGTGCAGTAATTATAAAGTCTGTTAAGCACCCTTGTGTTAAAGGCCGTATCACCCTCCTCATAGTGCAGAGGCGCATCCATCCTGAAGCCATCCGTCCCCTTGCTTATCCAGAATGACGCAACATCCTCAAGCTCCTTCATTAACGCCTCATTGTCAAGATTCAGATCCGGCATCTGTGACCAGAAGCTTCCTTCATAGTAATAATCGGTATCCGCAATTTGATACCATGTGTTATCTTTCTTCTCCTTCGATATATTGTAATAATCCACATAAGGACATTCGCTTATATCCGGTTCCTGCCCTTCATCAAGCCCCTTAAGATACTCTGTAGCCTCCATAAACCACGGATGCCGGGAAGAGGTATGATTGATCACCATATCAATGATAACCCTGATATGCTTATCATGAGCCGCATTAATAAGGGCCTCATAGTCCTCCATGGTCCCGTATTGCTCATCTATGGCCATATAATCACATACATCATACTTATGATAGGTCGTGGAAGGCATTATCGGCATAAGCCATATCCCGTTGCATCCAAGCTCCGCGATATGATCAAGCTTCTCTTCAACCCCCTTAAGGTCGCCTATCCCGTCACCATCGCTGTCATAGAAGGAATATACGAATACCTCATAGTAATTCCTGTAATTATCATCCACCGCATCCGCAATCTTTACCTGCTTATCGGTTCTTTTCCCGCAGCCGGACATTAACAGGACTATACTTATGATCATCAGGAGTGTTTTTTTCATTGCCGCATTTGCCTTTGAATTAAGTGCTTTTTAGCGTTAATTAACATGGAATCATTATATAAAGCCGGGCAAAAAGCCGACAGGTAATACTCAGCCCTTGACTGCACCGCCTGTAACGCCCTCTACATAATACTTCTGTAAGCACATGAAGAGTATGGTTACGGGAATAGCTACAAGGATACCTCCGGCACAAAATCTGGTAAAATATCCCTGATAATCGTTGGTCCATACCCACCTTGTCATTGCCACGGCCACGTTATAGCTCTCATCATGTCCGAATGCCACATATGAAGCGAATACATAGTCACACCATGGCGCCATGAATGCAACCAATGCCGTATATATGATTATAGGCTTGCTCATGGGGATGGTCATGGTGAAAAATACTCTCGCCCTTGTCGCTCCGTCTATACGGGCAGCCTCGTCAAGTGCCTTGGGTATCGTATCAAAGTATCCTTTACATACATAATATCCCATGCCCGAACTTGCAACCGATACGAGTATAAGTCCCGGAACCGCTCCTGCCTGTGTAAGTCCGAACTGCTTAAGCAGGAAGTACAGACATATCATCGTAAGGAATCCGGGGAACATACCAAGTATCAGCCAGAATCTCATAAGGAAAGTTCTTCCCGTGAATCTCATGCGCGAAAGTGCATAGCTTACACACAATATGATGATCGTCTGGAATATGGCCACAAACACAGCAATAATAATGGTATTGAGATACCACCTTAAGAAATTGGTCTGCCCGCTGAATAAGAACCTGTAGTTATCGAGCGAAAAATGCTTCGGCACAAGATAATCAACCATTCCGCCATACTCAACGGCAGGGTCATAGCTTCTAAAGCTCTGAAGCACCAGTCCAATGAACGGAAAAAGCCATATTATACTTATAATAACAAGTGCTATGTATGCTACGGCGTTGCCTGCCGCTCTCTTCTTCTTATATGATGTATTCATTATTGGAAGCCCTCCTCGTCTTTAACAGATGGTAAAGCATTATATACCACAAGTGATACAACAGCAGTTATGATGAATACCATGATACCTATTACGGCCGCCATGGAGTAGTTGGTATCGGTAACGGTCATCTTGTATAACCATGTGACTAAAAGGTCGGTACTACCCGCATTCTCAGCCAGATTAACCGACAACGGCTTACCCTGCGTCAGAAGATAAATGACATTGAAATTATTCAGGTTGTTGATAAACTGTGTCAGAAGGAAGGGTCCTGTTACGAAGAGCATATAGGGTAATGTGATGTTTCTAAACATCTGCCAGCCCGTAGCCCCGTCGATCCTTGCACTTTCATACAGATCTTCCGGTATATTCATAAGAAGACCCGTGGCTATAAGCATAAGATAAGGAATACCTATCCATATATTCACAACGATTATCGTGATCCTTGCAAGCATCGGATCAACCCAGAACTGTATGGGTGAATTGATCCATCCCCATTTCATCAGATAGCCGTTGATAAGACCGTCATTGGCAAAAAGCTTCATAATATACAGAAGCGAAACAAACTGGGGAACCGCTATTGTAAGGACGAGTATCGTCCTCCACAGCTTCTTAAGCTTAATGCCCTTCTTATTGATAAGAATCGCAACCGCAAGTCCAAGGAAATAGTCTATAAATGTTGCAAAAAAGGCCCATACCAGTGTCCACACAAGCACCTGCACAAATGTACGGCCTATGCCGGACGAACCGAAGGACAGAAGCTTCTCAAAATTCTGGAAGCCCACCCATGTAAAAAGGTTGGTCGGTGCCTGATGGTTCTTATCATAATTGGTAAAAGCCACACATATCATGAATACAATAGGCAATACAGTGAATACGAATATGCCCGTGACAGGAAGTGCCAGAAGGGTCTTGTCAAAGTTCTTGTCGAACAGTGAAGCGAAGACCTCTTTATTGGACGGAAGCCTCTTACCTGCTTTAAGCAGCCTCTCTGCCTCCATATTATCTCTGATGTTCAGATACCACACCAGAATAAAAGCCATGATCACGAAGGCGGTCAGTACACCGAACAGCAGAATAAGAAAGCTGTTGTCTCCGTATACGGTCTTACGTCCTACCTTCTGAGTAGCTACCGTGCCAAGTGTAGATAATTTGATGACATACTTGCCGCCAAAGTCTGCGATATACCATATAAACGCAGCTTCCAAGGCAAGAAACGCCAATCCCTTTAAGATCTGCCCTCTGAGCAGTTGTCCGAATCCCAGTATAAGGAGAGAAACCTTGGTCTTCCAGTCTCCCTTAGTTACCGCCTCTCCTATGGGACTAAGAACTTTCTTGATGCTATCACCCATATTTTCCTCCAATCCAAGCCTGTACGTTGCAACCCCTATAAGCACTTTGACTTGCTTATATAAGCCATTCTGTCAGGATGACTTATATAAGCAAGCCCGGCAAAGATATCTTCACCGGGCTTATACCTTTGATCAATCTATGCTCTTATATTTTATCACAGATTGAGATTATCTAAAATATCAATATATTACTGTGCATAACCTACACATGTGTCCTGGAACTTCTGAAGCACTGCCATAAGGTCATCATCAGAAGATGTTGCAAGGATCTCACCGTTTCTTACAGAATCGCCAAGTCCTGTTGCAAGTGTCCAGTAATCTGCAGGATACTGGCCCTGAGGAACAGTGAATGCGAGCTGCTCGCCGAGTGCTGCAAGTGCTTCGTCAGCCTTAACCTCTGATGAGCCCTGTGCTGCTACGTTGGAAGGACCCCAGCCTACTTCATTGAATCTTGCAAGCTGTACTTCCTCACCTGCAAGGTAATTGGCTATGGCATCACATACCTCAAGCTTAAGATCATCCTCCTGAGGCTTAACACCTAAGAGCTTGAATCCGCCGAAGCCACTCATCTGATATGTCTTGCCGTCTGCACCTTCGAATGAAGGAAGCTTTGCACAAGCATAGTTGTCGCCGAAAAGCTCCTTGACCGTGTCTTTATCCCATGTACCGTCTACGATAGCTCCGACATTTGTAGCCTCACCTGCCGCAGAGCCGTTCTGGAATGCCTTCGAACCGTTGAGTTCGATCATCTCTCTAAGCGCAACGACACCGTTATCTGATGCATAAGATACATTAGCCTTTGTGAAGTTACCCTGATCGTCTGTCTCATAAGAAAGGTCACAACCTGTAGCGAAGAAGAATGCTGTCTGATACCATCCTGAGTTGATCTCCATGTAGAAATTCTTGCCGGCTGCTTCACAGTCCGCAACGATCTTCTCAAGAGAAGAAGGGTCTGTTACAACACTCTTATCATAGTATAAGAAATAACCGTTATCTGATGTAAGAGGATAAGCATAGAGCTGTCCGCCTACTGTAGCTGCTGCAATTGAGCCTGCATCATTGTTGGCCTTAACATCAGCCTCATAAAGAGGATTAACAACCTCAAGTGCGCCTGCAGAAACAAGTCTTGCGATCTGGTCCTGAGCGAATGCATAGATATCTGCACCAGCCTGAACGTCTGTGATCATTTGACTTGCCGCATCACCTTCGCCAACTGCCTCAACAGTTACCGTGTAGCCTGCAAACTGCGGATTGGCATCCATAAATGTCTTGATCTGATTGTTGGTAAAGTCTACAACATTATCTGCAACCCATACCTTAATCTCACCCGTACCGTAGTCAGTGATCTCTGCTGCTGCATCTGCAACCGCATCCGCTGCTGTGTTGGCTGCGTCTGCTATTGTATCCGCATTGTCAGTCACAACATCTGCTGCAGTATTGGCTGCATCCGTTACCTCCTGCGCACCGCAGGCTGTAAGGCCAAGAACCATAGTAGCAGCGAGAATGCTTGCTAAAATCTTCTTTTTCATAGTTTCCTCCTTAAAATTCCGCATGTATTTTTACATGCATTACTAAAACTTACTAAACATATTGTAATTACTTTTAATAAATGCGTCAATAATTTTGTTTCACAAATTTACTGACGCATTTTTGTACAAATTTACTAAAATTTACTAAAATTCTTTCAATGATCCTTATTTACTTGCTGTTAAGATCACTTCTTATTCTCGTTATATACCTTCTTAGCCTCTTCCCAGCCGACCTTGGCACCGGCAATTCCTGCCTTGGCAACCTCGACTCCGGTATTGACAACATCCTTGGCAAGCTCCTTGCCCGACTTGGCTATATCCTTAGCCGTCTCCTTGGCAGAATCCTTGTTATTGGCTACGAAGTCCTTAGCCGCACCCGCTGCGCTCTTAGCCTTGGTACGTACATCACCTGCGACATCCTTGGCCTTATCCTTCACATCATCAAAGGCTTTCTGTATCTTCTCCTCAAGTCCTTCGCTTCCGCCCTTGCCATATGCAATTGCAGCCTGTGCAGCCGCAAGTCTGGCGATGGGAACTCTGTAGGGTGAGCATGATACATAATCAAGTCCTATTCTATGGCAGAACTCTACAGATGTGGGATCTCCGCCATGCTCTCCGCATATTCCTATATGAAGGTTCGGATTAACCGGCTTTCCGAGCTTGATAGACAGCTCCATAAGCTTTCCTACACCATCCTGATCGATACGTGCGAAGGGATCGTTCTCGAATATTTTGCTCTCATAGTATGCCTGTAAGAACTTGCCGGCATCATCTCTTGAGAATCCGTAGGTCATCTGTGTAAGATCGTTGGTACCGAAGCAGAAGAA
>DGII01000008.1 GCA_002393095.1 Lachnospiraceae bacterium UBA3826
GCGGCGCCGAGGTACAGAAGGGTAACGCCCCCGAGGAAAGAAAGCTCCAGAGGCTTTTCCGCAATCCCGAAGTTACCGCAATGATAAAGCGCTGCAACGACTTTGGCGCAGGCGGTGTATCCGTTGCCATCGGTGAGCTTGCTGACGGACTCACGGTAGATCTTGACAAGGTGCCTAAGAAATATGCGGGACTTGACGGAACAGAACTTGCCATATCCGAAAGTCAGGAGAGAATGGCTGTTGTGGTAGACCCTAAGGATGTGGACACATTCCTTGGGTATGCGGCTGAGGAGAACCTGGAAGCTACTGTAGTGGCTACGGTTACGGAAAGCCCCAGACTTGTGCTTAAATGGCGCGGTAAGGAGATAGTGAATCTAAGCCGTGCATTCCTTGATACCAACGGTGCACATCAGGAGACTGATGTTAAGGTTCCGATCCCTGATGAGGATGGATGTCCTATCGGCAGGATCGCCATAGATAAGGTATCGAAGGATATTGAGGCCGGTAATATAGAGGATGCCCTTAAGGATACTTTATCTGACCTTAATGTGTGCTCACAGAAGGGACTGGTGGAGCGCTTCGATGCTTCAATCGGAGCAGGCAGTGTATATATGCCCTATGGCGGAGTGACGCAGCTATCGGAGACACAGACCATGGTAGCCAAGCTTCCCACTCTTAAGGGAGCTACGGATACGGTGACAATGATGAGCTACGGCTTCGATCCGTACATATCGAGCTGGAGTCCGTATCACGGTGCCATATATGCCATAGTATCGTCAATGTCCAAGATCGTATCGGCAGGCGGAGACTACGGTAAGATAAGATTCACCTTCCAGGAGTACTTCAAGCGTATGACGGAAGACCCTGTAAGATGGGGTCAGCCTTTTGCGGCATTACTCGGTGCATATGATGCACAGGTAGGCTTCGGACTTCCGAGTATCGGAGGCAAGGACAGTATGTCCGGCACCTTCAATGATATAGATGTACCGCCCACACTTGTATCCTTTGCTGTGGATATAGCCAAGATAACAGATGTTATCACACCTGAGCTTAAGGAGGCGGGCAATGTACTCATAAGATTCGGCATAGAGAAGGATGATTATAATATCCCGCTGTATGAGAAGGTACAGGCTATGTATGATTCCGTAACGGGATATATACAGAAGGGTATCATTAAGTCGGCATATACTCTTGACAGATACGGTATCGCCGCATCGGTTATCAAGATGGCCTTCGGTAATATGAAGGGTGTTAAGTTCGATGAGGGTATTGAAGCAGAAGACCTGTTCATTGACGGAACAGGTGATATCATAGCCGAGGTCGATGCATCGAGATTGCATGAGATAGATGCTGAATATGATGTTGTGGGAACCGTGACGGATTCGGCAGCAATAGAGTTAAAGGGCGTAAGGCTTGATCTTAAGGAGGCTGCGGACATATGGAGCAAGCCTCTTGATAAGGTATTCCCCTATAAGGCAACAAGATCGACCGAACCGGTCAATATGCCTCTCTATGATGCCAAGGATAATGTATATATATGTAAAAACAGGATCGCCAAGCCAAATGTATTCATACCGGTATTCCCCGGTACGAACTGTGAGTACGATTCAAGGAAGGCTTTCGAGAGAGCCGGTGCGAATGTCACCGATACGGTCTTCAAGAACATGACGGGAGCCGATATCAGAGAGTCCTTTGAAGAATATGTAAGGAATATAGATAATGCACAGATAATCATGTTCCCCGGAGGCTTCTCCGCAGGTGATGAGCCCGACGGCTCTGCTAAGTTCTTCGCAGCAGCCTTCAGGAATGAGGCTGTTAAGGAAGCTGTCATGAGGCTGCTTAATGAGAGGGACGGACTGATACTTGGAATATGCAACGGCTTTCAGGCTCTAATTAAGCTTGGTCTGGTACCGGGCGGAGCCATTACGGGTCAGGATGAGAATTCGCCCACACTTACATTCAATACAGTGAACAGACATATATCCAAGATGGTATATACCAAGGTCGTATCCAATAAGTCTCCATGGTTAAGGGAGGCTGTACTCGGAGATGTATATGTCAATCCGGCATCCCATGGTGAAGGACGATTCGTAGCGCCTAAGGAGTGGCTTGATAAGCTTGTTGCAAACGGTCAGGTGGCTACGGTATATTCAGATCCTTACGGTAATGTATCCATGGATGAGGAGTACAATATCAACGGCTCTTATATGGCAATAGAAGGAATCACTTCTCCGGACGGAAGAGTGCTTGGCAAGATGGCGCATTCCGAGAGACGTGATAAGGGTGTTGCCCTTAATATATACGGAGAGCAGGATCTTAAGATTTTCGAAAGCGGTGTGAACTATTTTAAGTAAGACATAAAAATAATAATATAGACATAATATGAAAGGTTGGTAACAAAATGGAAAACAAATGGATCAGAGGGGCAATCCCCGCATTGCTCTTACACTGCAGTATCGGTACGGTATACTGCTGGTCGACATTCAGCGGAGAGATAGCCGAATATGTAGGCGCTGACAAGAGTGCGGTGGGCTGGGCCTTCTCGCTGGCGATATTCTTCCTCGGAATGTCAGCGGCATTCCTCGGAGATGTGGTTGAGAAGGATATACATCGTTCCTCACTCATAGCTACCATATGCTTCACCGTGGGTATGGTAGGAACGGGATTCGCCATCATGATAAGATCCCTTCCTCTTATCTTCTTATTCTACGGCTGCATAATGGGTATAGGACTCGGTACGGGATACTTATCACCTGTTAAGACGCTTATGCTGTGGTTCAAGGATAAGAAGGGCCTGGCTACGGGACTTGCGGTTGCAGGCTTCGGTGCTGCCAAGGCCATAGCTACTCCCATCATGCAGAGCATACTTAATGCTTTTGATAATAATCCGGCTCCGATGTTCTTCATCATGGGCGGTGTATACTGCGTGATGATGTTTGTCGGTCACCTGCTCCTTAGGAAGCCCTCGGACTGGGTAGAGCAGCATGCAGAGGGCGGTATCAAGGAATTCTTCGCTACTCTTGGCAAGAACTTCAAGACATCATTCTCCAATAAGACCTTCATCGGTATCTGGCTGATGTTCTATATCAACATCACCTGCGGACTTGCGCTTATCTCTCAGGAGAAGCAGATATTCAACACGGTAGGGCTCTCTGTTGCCACGGCAGCACTGCTCGGAACCGTTACAGCCATAGCCAATGCAGCAGGCAGACTTGGCTTCTCCGCATGGGCAGATACCTTCAAGGACAGGAATACGATATATAAGATCATATTCATCTTATCGATAGTATTCACCGGAGCAACCATTATTACACAGGGAATCAACAATAAGATCGCATGGCTCTGCATAGGACTTCTGATCATCGTGAATGCAGGCTATGGCGGAGGCTTCTCCAATGTTCCCACGCTTCTGTCAGATCACTTCGGTATGAAGTCTATCTCGGCAGTACACGGAATGTGCTTATCGGCCTGGGCCATAGCAGGTCTTACGGGTAATCAGATGGCTACATATATAGTCAATCATGTGGGCTCCTTCACGGAGATCACATTATCTAACGGCAAGACGGCAAGCGTTAATCCCGTTGGATATCAGACAGTGCTCTATGTAACGGGTGCGCTCTATGTGATAGCGCTCATCATCTGCTTTGTGATGATACCCAAGGCAGGCAAAAATAAGGCGGAATAGTCACCGGTCGCGCTTGAGTCTTCGGCTGAGTGCTGAGCTAAGCGGACAAATATATGGTCCGGATATCTCTAATACGGAGGGTCGGAATGAGTGAGTATAACGAATTACCCGATATAGATGAGATCGTAAATATGATAGATGGAAAGCTTGGTGGCGGAGTCAGCAGGCTTAAGGTCTCGGTATCGGATGAAGCTGAACCCGGTACGGTTAAAGAAGTCTATCATCACGGCAGATGTGATGTCGGAAGCCCATGGGCCAAAGGAACTGTCCGTAACAGCGACAGTTGCGATTAAACAGTAATATGAGGGTATATAAAAGGGCGGTAGCTTTGTGCTACCGCCCTTTTTGATCGAGTATGATCGATTACTTAACGAGTGCAATAACGCTTCGAACAGGTGCGACATTAATTGAGACTGTATTAGGGTTAGTGTCCTGATCCTCAAGTATATTCACTTTGTTTGCACTTACCTGTATCGCGCCGGTATATCCCCCGGCTGCACCGAGCTTAACCGGTACTGATTCGGCAAACTTTCCTGACGCTTCAGCCGGTGTATATTGTCCGCCTTTCATGGATCCCATCTCAAAATTGATCGTTTTACCGACAGTCAGACCTGCGCCTGCAGCTACAGTATCTATGACATGTTTTGCGGCGGTTGACCTCTTGGCATCAAAGTTATAGACCTTTGTAAAAGGAACCTCTCCTTTATCAAGGCCTGATGCTATTGAGGCTACCGGTGCTGCCACGGCAAATCCGCTAAGCGTTGTTGCGATATTTATGCCGGCGGTCGAAGATTTTGTACCGGCTACGGTATTGGACGTCTGCGCTTCAAGCTTCTCAACCTCGGATTTGGGTGGGTCCTGCGGCATGGGCGCTGCTGTACCACCGGCTGAGATGTAGGATGGCGGATTATCCGTTACGTTCGAGCCGGGATTCACCGGGGTCTCCGGATCGATAAATTCGGGATTCTCCGGGTGTTCGTATGTGTTAGCCGCCGCTGTGAGAGAAGCACCGAAAATTGTTGTGGCTGCCAAAACTGCCGCCAGAATTCTTTTTGTCTTCATTAGATTAATCCTCCTCTGTTAAATATGTTCACTTGTTATCCGAAGATAAACCATTCGATTCTCACTCAGGTTATATCACATTATATCATTTACTCAAAAAGGCGGTCAAATCATATAATACTTTTAAGTTAAATCATATTACACTTTCAACTATGATTTAAGCCGGTAAACAATGCCTCTATATCCGAACGGGCGGATGCGACCCTACCCTGGATCATATCGGAATTGCCGCCGCCCTTGGCACCACATTTATTAAGGATGGGTATAAGGGTCTTGGAATCGATATCCCTGCTTCCGGCGAGATATCTGTAGCCTTCGGTGTCGGTTCCCGCGAATATTCCGACATAGCCTGTGTACTTATTCTTAAGCAGGTTATAGATATTCTTCATGGAACTAACAGGAAAGTCAGTATCAACGAATACAAGGTGAGTCCTTACTATATCGGGATCACCTTTTTCTATGCGCGATACGATATCCGATTCCAGTGCACCGGAGAGCTTGGCCTTAAGCGCTCTTATCTCCTCCATATGATTACGGGCATGGTCTATCAGATTGTCCTCACTTGTGGTCATAAGCTCCGTAAGCCCCATGATGATATCCTGCCTGTGGTTGATGTACTCAAGAGCTCGTCTTCCGCATAATATCCCTACACGTACTCCGCTCTTCCATTTGATCAGAGATATGACCTTAATGATACCTACTTCGCCGGTATGAGATACATGCGGTGCACAGCAGGCACACACATCTATGGTCTTTGACTCATCACCTATCGTAATGAGTCTGACCTGTCCCTCTATGTCAATCTTACTTCTGTACTCTATATCCTTTAACTCCTCTTTAGAGGGATATGAGGCTGTAACGGGGTAGTTCCTGTATATGACCTCATTAGCCTTCCTCTCTTCCTCTATTATCTGCTCATATGTAAGCATCCCGTCAAGGTCCAATGTGACCAGTCCGTCATCACTTAAGTGGAAACCAACGTTATTATATCCGTAGTCATTATGGACTGCTCCGGTCAATATATGTTCGCCTGTATGATTCTGCATTCTGTCATAACGCTTGCTATAGTCCAAAATACAGTGGATTTCGGAGTTTATGACAATGGCGTCATATAACGGTGGTAATGGATTGCAAGAATTCCTGCATGATTCAGAGTAGTCAATCTTATACCAGATGCCGTTCGGGAGTTCGGATAGAATATCACCTGAATTTTGTGTTATGTCAACCAAACTGTCCTTACCTATCTGTCCGTCAAGGACATCAAGCTCATAGCTTCCTGCGACTATCCTTCCCGTATCTGCATACTGCCCACCCTCTTCGGGGAAGAATATGCTGTCTCTAAGGGCTATGAAGACACCGTCTGAAGTGTTGAACTTCTCTGTTATTACGGTATCGTACTCTCTTATATAGCTGTCATTTTCATATAATTTGTTCATTATCTTCTTCTCCGTATGTGACAATTCTTCGCGTGTGATGATTCTGCGCTCACGGCCTTGAATATACGCATCCGCAGTAATTCTGCCGGTACAGGCCGTATTGCTTCGAAAGCTCTATACTCTTCTTATAGCCGTCCTCTTTCTTAAAATCAGACGGAAGCCACAGTACTTTTCCATCCGTGGAATCGGCTAATCTGTATCCGATCTCATTTAATACCGCGGCATCCTTAAGAGGACTTAAGGTAAGAGTGGTGGCGAAGTAATCATATCCGCCGCTTACGGCAGTATCTAAGGCAGACTTAAGCCGCATCTCATAGCATAAGTGGCATCTGGCACCCCTTTCGGGACATTCCTCGTATCCTTTAGCCATGGTAAAGAATACATCGGGGTCATATTCGCCCTCGATAAGATCTATTGCTCCTCTGTCCGGCATCCCGTTATATATACCTATTAGCCGCTTAAGCTCTGTCAGGCGATACTCGTATTCCTCCTTAATTGTTATATTAGGATTAAAGAAATAGACGGTAGTATCGAAGTGATCCCGCACTCTGTCCATACAGATACTACTGCATGGGGCACAGCAGGCATGGAGTAACAGCTTCTTTTTGAAAGGCTGGTCTGCACCATCCGACAGACGGAGTGCATATTCCTTGTCAAGCTCTTTGATTATACCGTTGAATTCCTTGTTATGATCTGTCCTATTCATAGACCCATTGTAACAAAAAACAGGGGATATGTGCAATGTATCAGGAAAGCGCCCGTCTTTCTGTCCGGAAGATAAGCGCTTTCCATGAGGGAGAGAACACATAGTAGGCTATCATGCACAGCATTCCGAATCCGAAGGATATGGGGAAGCAGTACATTATATGGTCGCCGCTTATGTATCTTGCGATAAGGTAGGCTGCGGGTATTCTGACTGCCCACAGCATGAGAAGATTGATAAGGGTGGTGTATTTTACCCTGCCTGTACCGTTGACTATGCAGGATATACCGTTGAATACGGCATACATCCACTGTGACAGCATCATTATGGCTACAAAGCGTCCTGCGTAGCTAAGGACCACAGCCTCGGATGTAAAAAGCCTTAAGATGGGCATACGAAGCGCTATGAAGAGCAGGCCGGCGCTTAGGGTTATGGCACCGGACGCAAGCGGGATACGCACCTGTCCGTCCCGTAATCTGTCTATCCTTCCTGCACCGAAGTTCTGCCCTGAGAAGGTGGTAGCCGCAGAGGATATGCCGGTTATGGCCATATTGGAAAGCCCCGTTACTCTTCCCGATACCGACCAGCCGGCCATGAATACGGCTCCCTGGGCATTGACAAGGGTCTGCAGTGCCATGTGTCCGAAGGAGAAGAGGGAATTATTAAGTCCTATGGGCAGGCCGACAGTGACTATCTGCTTAAGTTCACTGCGTACTATGCCATGTGGCAGAATAGTGAACTCAAGCTCAGGATACCTTCTCTTAATGTATACTATGCTGAATGACCATGACAGGTACATGGCAGTACCCGTAGCTATGGCGACGCCTGCGACTCCGAGGCCGAAGAACGCCACGAGCGTGATATCCAGAATAATATTGACCACACACGATATCATAAGGAAGTACAGAGAAGCCTTGCTGTCACCTATGCCTCTGAGTATTCCGGCATTCATGTTATACCCGATATTACCCATAGCACTGCAGAGCACTATACGGGTATAGAGAAGTGCATTGTCCCATACATCCGAAGGCACGCCCATTATCCTAAGCAGGAGTGGGGAGATGAACCATCCCATTATGCTTATGGGAATTCCGCTGAGGTATACGAAGGATATGGCGGTGCGACAGGCATTGTTGATCCCTTTTTTATCACCGGCTCCGGCGTGCTGTGATATCAGTATGCTCACTCCCGTGCCTATCCCCAAGAATATGCATAAGAGCACTTCTATGGGCTGCGAACTGGTGCCCACGGCGGCAATGGCCGTATAATCACAGTAATTGCCTATTACCAGAGTGTCTACGGTGGTATAGAGATATTGCAGCACATTGCCTAATATTATAGGCAGTGCGAACAGCATGATATTACCCATTATGGGGCCTTTTGTCATATCTATTTTTTTCATATTCCAAAGCTTTCCTGTCGGTGAACCACTAATCTGTTATACGGATATCCTTCTTTGGGCGAAATTCTTACTGCTATAGGGATATTTACAGGGATATCTGCTCATATCCGGCCTTTATAAGTGCCCTGTAGAAGCTTGCTATAGGGATCATGCTCTGGGCGAAATTCTTACTGCTCTGATTGCCCACCAGCACCGCGTCCTCTGCCTTTTTCTTAAGTGAGGTGTAGCCGGGCGAGTCGCTTATCGCCTTCTTAAAGGTGCCGATACCGTATTCAAGGTATCTCTTATCACCGCTTAAGTCATAGGCGATAGCCAGCGCTTCGAGCAAAAGGGTATTGTTGCCTAAGCGGTTAAGGCTTGGCAGCTCCTTATAATAGAACAGTCCCCACTCTTTTACGTAGCAGTTCTCAATCATATCATCCACGGCTCTAAGCATCATGGACTTAAGCTCATTGTCGGGGAAGTGCCTGTAATATCTCATAAGGCTTCCTATGGCCACGGATATCATAAAGCCCACACGTACAAGGGTATTGTCTGTATACGGAGCCAGCCAGTGACCGTACATTTCCTCCCATATCTTAAAGTCATCAAGTATCTTCTGGCACTTTTGAAGCCAGCCTTCGTCAAGAGTCTCCACATAGAGAGCGGTAAGAGTCCTTAAGGCCCAGCCTGTCTCTCTTGCGTTGATCTCACCGGGCTTTTGATACATGGGAGTATCAAGAAGCCTCTGCACATTATGTCCGATACCGATGGCGGTGCTTAATCCGCGTTCATCTCCGGTAAAATGATAGTAATCAAGAAGTCCTTCTACCCATTCATGTGAGCATACCATGACTCCGTCTGTCACATGCTCTGCCGTATGCTCCCACTGTCCTCCGATATAGAGGGGGTCTCTGTGATAGTGACATACATCCACATCCATCCAATGACTGCATGAAGCTATGTTGTAGTCAAGGAACCTTCGAAAGCCCGTCCTTACGTACATAAGGGCGCAGGAATGGGGATAGTCGTACTCGTTGTTGCACCAGACAAGCCTGCCTTTGCCTCTGCCCTGTGCAGTATAGTTGGCATCATAGGAATCACCGAAATTAAGCATTCCGTAAGCCCGGCAGTGACCGTCTGCTCTGGCGATCAGATTCTGTTCAACCATCGGGTCGGTATTGTCCGTGAATATGTCAGGCCATACTCCTGATGCCTCATGGACAGAGGGCGATACATATGGTCTGTATGGCATCTGATAGACGATGCTTCTGTCGTTTAGTGCCTCAAGAGACTCGCCCGCATCATGGAAGTGAAGCAGGAATCTCTGCTCCCTTGCCATACCGCTTTTAAGAACGACTTTGTCATCACACTCAGGGATAAGC
Organism: Lachnospiraceae bacterium UBA3826; assembly: GCA_002393095.1. Classification (GTDB taxonomy): domain Bacteria; phylum Bacillota; class Clostridia; order Lachnospirales; family Lachnospiraceae; genus Colinaster. The sequence goes on from DGII01000008.1 coordinate 9,653, forward strand.
ATAAGAGCTATTCCTTCAGAGTCCGCGGATACAGCCTTGGGGAAGTTCTGATGCGCCTGAAAGACGGTTGCGCATATCCCTCCCTTATCGTCTGTATGATCCGCGAAAAATGTGCCGTAGAAAACCTCGGCGAAGTGTTCGTTGGCTTCCTTAAGCAGACCCTCGCTGTCTATGAGGCGGGTAAGGTGCTCGCCTTTATCGCTTACAAGATAATCGGTCTTATAATTGGAGGAGGCGACACAGGTCCTTACTTTGTCTGATGATATGATGTGATCGGGCTTGGTATCGGCACTACTTAGATTGCTCCTTTGGATATTAAAGGTCAGTGACTTAGGTCTAAGGGGTTCATCCGATGTATTGATGATCCGGTAAGACACTTCTAGCCAAGGCTTACCCGCATATGCCGTAAGTCTGACTTCAAAGCTGTATTCATCCCTGCCTTCGGGGGATATGTGTCTGCCGGAATTCTTAAGCGTGACACATACAGGACCGCTTTCCGCTATCTCCCATCTGTCGGTCCGTATGGAATACGGAACATCCTCACCCTCCTTTGTAAGTAAAGGACCGGTGAAGCGGCTGCCTTCATATGTAACCGCTCCGGCACTGACGCTCTCAAGTATACGGTCAGAGCTGTCTTTGACCATAAATGAATAGGTCAGGCCGTCATTATCGCCTGTGGTCCGTATCTCATAGCCGTCGGAAAGGGAAGTAATCTTAACGGGATTAAAGGCGATATCAGCCATATCCTGCGCTTTCTCTTCGGAATATGCCATATCAAACTTAAGCGTCAGCCTGCTATCCGATGGTATATCCGTAAGGAACCTGAGAAAGATGAACCTGACAGACCCATCATCATACAACGAGGTTATCCTGCTCTGAAGCGGAAGATAACGGTTGTTATCTGACAGCCTTATCCCTTCTGTATCGTACAGAAGCCCTTTGGGAAGGGGGAAGCCTGTAAAGCATGGCTCAAGGTGCCTGTCATACCTGTATAATCTGTCTATGTATATTTCTATCCCGTTATCCGTCATACGAAATCCTCTCGCATAGGTGAGAAGATATCAAGTAAGATACCTTCTTCAAGGCATACGCAGCCGTGTACGATCCCGTCCTTTTTAAGCATAGTATCTCCGGCGCTTACTACATGCTTCTCATCGCCTATCGTGAATTCGAAGCTTCCGGAGATGACATAGGTGATCTGGGTATGAGGATGACTGTGCAGTGCTCCTACCGCACCCTTTTTAAAATGATTCTCCACTACCATAAGTTCATCCGTATAGCTTTTTACTATTCTTGTAACACCCTCGGATGCCTCTTCTCCTGTCGCGTCCTTGTCAAAAAGCCATTTTTTGTCCTTGTTGCTGTCCATGCTGTGCCTCCTTGTCTTCTTTTAATTAATGTCCTTCTTAATTTTATCCGCACACAACCCATGTCTGCTTCATTGTCAATTGTATATCATAATAAAAAGGTTGTCCTTTACTATTCTATCACAGAACCTTTCCGATGAGTGAGAGACCATATATCAACTACCTTGTAAAGATATCGGAGGAGCTGGCAGAGGAATTCTGCAGGGAGGTTGACAGGGATATATGGAATGATGTGTTCGAGGGCAGATATTATACCTTTAATGAAGATGATATAAGGCTGATAGAGCAGATGCTTGAGGATATGCTGTATGTCTACGGGAGGAGAGCGGGATATTCAGATATTATTCTGAAAGGGCAGCTATACCGGCTTGTTATCATGATATGGGAGAAGAATACCGGCAATGAGGCGGAGTACTTTAAGAGCAGGCTTTCTGCGGATATTTCCGCAGAATGATGCAACAGAAGTGAATGTAATGTATACAGTGTATACAATAGTTTTTTATTGAAAGACAGATATATATCGTGCTAAAATATCCGTGATTGTAGCACTGTAATGTTTTAACGTTTTGATTGGCTAAAGTATATAGTCGGTCAGAGTGTAAAATGGAGGAACCTGAAAATGAAAGGAACTATCAAGGGTAAGCTGACCATGGCCGTGATACTTATTGTGGTTGTGGCAATGTTGGTATCTACAGGAGTGATCGTGGGTACATCGAGCAGGAATCTGACGAGTCAGTTATCGACTGAATTACAGATCAATGCGGATAAATATGCGAATTCCATTAATACATGGATAGAGATGGAGAAGGGACTTAATTTAGCCGGTGCCGCAGCACTTAAGGCTCTTCCGGACTCATCATATGACAGAGAGCATATACAGCAGATAGTAACAACAGAGGCGGAAGGACGCTCGGAATTCCTGAATCTGTACTATGGAATGGCAGATAAGCAGCACATCCAGATGGACCCGAACGCAACGGTTCCCGATGGATATGATCCCACTCAGAGAGGGTGGTATAAGGCAGCTCAGGCAGCAGGAACCACTATAGTCACAGATCCGTATATGGATGTCCTGATCGGAGGCATGTGTATAACCATCGCTTCTCCGGTATACCGTAACGGAGAGCTGGCAGGTGTCCTCGGAGCGGACTTCACACTTGATTATATAAGCGATGTTGTGAACAATATTCCGTATGAGAAGGGTGAATACGGATTCTTAATAGATGCTTCCGGCAATTATATCATGCATGAGAATCAGTCATACCTTCCCGGAGAGGATACGGCAACAGCAGTAACAGATGTTATGTCCGGAATAAGTGCGATAACAACGACTCCCGGCGGTCAAGTGCTTCTTACCGGCGATTATGACGGAGAGAGTAATTACTTCGCTACATCTTCTGTTACGGGATGTAATTGGGTGCTGGGTCTTGCGATGCCTAAGAGTAATATCAGCCAGACGATAGTCGGGCTTATCGCATTAAGCGCAGTCATAGCGGTTATAGCCATACTTGCGGTCATTCTCATCATGACTAAGCTCATAGGCCAGCAGCTTGCTCCTATGGAGAATATGAAAGCCTTTATCACCGATAAGATAATAGGTACGGATAATATACAAAAAGCGGGCTCTGAGGTTGAACAGATAGGATATCTTCTGTCAGAGCTTGAGACAAGATTCATAGATACCATTCATAAGACTCAGGATGAGTCACAGCTTATAAGGAATAAGATGACCTCGGCTTCGGATAAGATAAGCGGTATCAATGACAGAATATCGGAGATCAATGAAGCTATGCAGCGTACCGAAAGCGGTATAGAGAGCCAGACGGAGAGCATACAGAATATTGAGCAGATATGCGGCAACGTAACACAGGCAACCGATACTTTTGCCGAAGATACAAGACAGATGAGTGACAGGACGGATGATATCATCACAAGAGTCAAGGCTATGGTGCCTGAGATACTTGCCAATAAGAGACATGCCGTGGATGTTACGAATAAGGCGAAGGCAGAGCTTGAAGAGGCCATTAAGGGTATACAGGTCATTGAGCAGATAGTTGAGGTGGCATCAGCCATTCAGGGAATTGCGAATCAGACTAACCTCTTGGCGCTTAATGCTTCCATAGAGGCTGCAAGGGCAGGTGAAGCGGGAAGAGGCTTCGCGGTCGTTGCGGATGAGATCAACAGCTTGAGCACCACTACGGGAAGCGAGATAGAGAAGGTCAATGCCCTTACCAAAGAAGTAACGGTCAATATAGACGAGCTCTCTAAGGTAAGCGATCAAATCATCAGATTCCTTAACGAGAATGTGCTTAAGGATTACGACAATCTTGAGACTCTGGCCAATAACTATATGGAGGATGCAAACTACTACAGCGATATCAGTAAGGAACTGGGCGCAGGAGCCGAGGAGGTCAGTGCATCGGTAGCGGATATCAACAGGGTGCTGGATGCCATCAGCACAGCCCAGCAGCAGCTTGGCGATGCGGTACACGCTATATCGGGCAACATGCAGAGCATCACCGAATCCAGCGCCAATGTCTCTGATGAGACATTGGATGTTATGAACAGCATAACAAGCCTTCAGGATACCACTGAAAGATTTAATGTATAGTAAGCCTGATCATCAATAGAATGATTATATAGCTAAGCAGAGCGGACAGCCTGCCGGGAGATGGATGCAATGCATCTCTTCCGGCGGTAAATGTCCGCTCTTTTATAATATTTGACAGAGATCACAGGCATTTTACTGGACACGGGAAGCCGTAGCATATATAATATATACGCAGAAATGTGGGTTTTGATTTGCCCTGTTGCATCGTAATGTGTATCCGGGCATAAAGGACTGGTATGAACGAAATCAAGGTAGAAGCGACCATTGAGAATATCCCGAAGGTAACGGAATTCGTGGACAGTATTCTGGAAGAGTGTGAGTGTCCGGTAAAAGTGCAGATGCAGATAGATGTTGCGATTGATGAGCTTATGAGCAATATCGCATATTATGCTTACAGTCAGGGTACGGGAGAGGTTGTTGTACGTGCAGAGGTAAGTGATGCTCCTAAGACGGTGGCGCTGACTTTTATAGACAGCGGTATACAATACGATCCTCTTAAGAAAAAGGACCCGGACGTGTCTCTGCCCGTCGAAGAGAGGGAAATAGGCGGTCTGGGTATATTCATAGTCAAGAAGACCATGGATGATGTATCCTATGAGTACAGGGACGGGCAGAATATCCTCACGATCAGGAAGATTCTGCAATAGGGGAGTATATGAAGAGACTTAAGAAACAGATATATACGATCAGACACATAATAGAAGGCAAGCAGCTCATAGAGAATGAGCTTAAGTACAGGCTGATATGCTACGGTGCCGCTATAATCCACTTTATATTCTGCGTATGCATGTTCTGTATGAAGGCTTCGATAATGGGCTATTATAATGTCTTTATCGTGTTTTTCTATTCATATCTCGGAAGTGTGATGGTTGAGAAAGAGAAGTTTATTAAGATACAGCTATTACTCTTTCTTGAGATCGAAGCCCATTCGGCTCTTATGACCTTCATGCTGGGACCTGATTTTGAATTCATGTTATATACCGTTGCGCTTATTCCGGGTGCATTCTATCTTAACAATTCGCCGACAGGCGAGGAGAGGCACTTCGGGAGAACACTTATGCTCTCGGCCTTTGTTATGCTTTCGTACCTGATAGTCAGCATACTTAAGCCCTTTTTTCCGGTCTATTACAATACGTCGGCTTATCCTGAGATAAGGATAGGGATATCGTATTTCAACATTTTCATTGCATTCCTTTTGCTCTTTTCCTTTTCGCTTCTCTTCGCCTTGGAGACGGGATATATGTCCGTGCTGCTTGAGAAGGAGAATATGAAGCTTGGCGAAGAGGCAAGCTTCGACCCGCTGACGCAACTGTGGAACAGAAGGACGCTTACCACCGCAGTCACCAATGATATCAATCTCATGGAGCACGAGGATCTGTTCACAGTCGTGATGATGGATATAGATAATTTCAAGAGAGTCAACGATACATACGGACATGATGTGGGTGATGAGGTGCTTGTGGGTCTTGCGGGTATCATTACCGATGAGGTGAGAGAAGGCGATTATTCATGCAGATGGGGAGGCGAGGAATTCCTGCTTTTCCTTCATGGCGCAAGATATGACACCTATCATGCGGTAGAGAGGATACGTAAGAGACTCAGTGAGACTGAATTTGAGAGCAGAGAGGGTGAGAAGTTTGGCGTGACCGTTACAATGGGTATGGCTGAGTACAGATACGGAATGCAGCTAAGAAGTATAATAGAGATCGCAGATAAGAGGCTGTACTTCGGTAAGACTCACGGTAAGAATCAGGTAGTAACGGGATAGGAGCCGGGTAGGAGTAATATATTATGAAAAGAATTGTTGAACTAATAAGCGAAGAAGTTAAAACTGCATTTAATAAATGCAGATATGATGAAAGCCTTGGTGCCGTAAGCATCTCGAACAGGCCGGATCTGTGCCAGTATCAGTGCAATGGCGCTATGGCAGGAGCCAAGCTCTATCACAAGGCGCCTATACAGATAGCAGGTGAGGTAGCCGGACTCCTTAAGGATAATAAGGTGATTGATACCATAGAGGCAGTCAATCCCGGATTTTTGAACATCAATATCAGGAGGGATTGGCTTGCGCAGTATCTAAGCGACATGACCGCCTGTCAGGACGGAAAGCTCGGTATCGAGGTGCCCGTAAGACAGACCGTGATAGTCGATTACGGCGGGGCCAACGTAGCTAAGCCGCTGCATGTGGGACACTTAAGAAGTGCCGTTATCGGAGAGAGCATCAAGCGTATATCGAGATATATGGGACATGAGACCATTGGCGATGTTCATCTTGGCGACTGGGGACTTCAGATGGGGCTTGTGATCACGGAGCTTAAGGAGCGCAAGCCTGAATTGCCGTACTTTGATGAGGATTATGAGGGCGATTATCCGGATGAGGCACCTTTTACCATAAGCGAGCTTGAGGAGATATACCCTACAGCCTCCGGCAAAAGTAAGGAAGATGAGGATTATAAAAAACGTGCAATGGAAGCCACAGCCAAGCTTCAGAACGGTGTGAGAGGCTACAGGGCGCTGTGGAAGCATATAATCAATGTGTCTGTAGCCGATCTGAGGCGCAATTATGACTCGTTGGATGTACATTTCGATCTGTGGAAGGGGGAGAGCGATGTACATGATATCATACCGGGGATGGTCAAGTATCTTAAGGATGGCGGATATACGCGCGTAAGTGACGGGGCATTGGTGGTGGATGTCAAGGAGGAGACGGATACCAAGGAGATGCCTCCGTGCATGATACTTAAGTCAGACGGTGCTTCTCTGTATAATACTACGGATCTTGCAACCATTATGGACAGGGTTAAGACCTATGATCCGGACAGGATAGTATATCTGACGGATAAGCGGCAAAATCTGTATTTTGAGCAGGTATTCAGATGTGCAAGGAAGACTCATCTTATAGATGAGGATAAGGAGCTTATACATATCGGCTTCGGAACGGTCAACGGTAAGGACGGCAAGCCTTTTAAGACAAGGGACGGCGGTGTGATGCGTCTTGAATATCTCATAAGTGACATCAATGAACGCATGTACAAAAGGATCACCGAGAACAGGGAGATCGACGAGGCCGAAGCCAAGGAGATAAGCAGGATAGTCGGACTGGCTGCCATAAAGTACGGAGATCTGTCCAATCAGGCATCAAAGGACTATATATTCGATGTGGATAAGTTCACCTCAAGCGAGGGCAATACAGGCCCTTATATCCTGTATACGATAGTCAGGATCAAGAGCATCCTGGATAAATACGCACAAGCCGGCGGGACTGTACCTGAGACGGAGGGCGTAAGACTTAAGTTTAATGTACCGGATTCGGCAAGCGAAGCAGACCTTATGCTGTGCCTTACCGGATTCGCCGAGACTATAGAGGGAGCCTATAAGGAGGCCGCACCTCACAGGATATGCGCGTATATATACTCTTTAGCCAATGCGTTCAACAGCTTCTATCACGAGGTGAGGATACTGGCGGAGGAGGATGCCGAGAAAAAAGAAGGCTATATAGCACTTCTGGCGCTTACCAAAAAGGTGCTGTCGGATTGCATAGATATGTTGGGCTTTGGTGCGCCTGACAGGATGTGATAAAAGGAGAGGTTATGATCTTTAAATGTAAGAATTGCGGGGGTAATATCGTATATGATCCGGATAAGGGTACTATGTGCTGCCCCCATTGTGAGGGGATAGATACTGAAGAGAAGATCGTCAGCACGGAGTCCATTAAGACCTGTGCCAATTGCGGAGCCCCCATGGACAGTGTGGTATTGGAGCATACTTCCGCAACGAAGTGTCCGAGCTGCGGCTCATATGTGATCCTTGACGAGAGAGTGCAGGGCGATTATGAGCCCGATAAGATACTTCCGTTCAGGATAAGCAGGAATAAAGCCATCAACCTTTTAAGGGACGAGTTCGGACGAAGGGTATTCACTCCCGAAGGCTTCCTTAGCAACGCATCCGTAAGTAAGATAGAAGGCACATATGTCCCATTCTTTATGTATGATTATGATACGGATTCCGAATACAGAGGAACGGGAACCAAGGTAAGAAGCTGGACTTCCGGTGATTATGAATATACAGAGACTTCCTACTATGATATTCACAGAGTTATGGAGGCTGATTTCAAGGGTGTTCCCGTAGATGCCTCGGATTATATGGACGATCAGTATATGGACCTTATGGAGCCCTATGCATACGAAGGACTTGAGGGCTTCGAGGAGAAGTATATGTCGGGCTTTCTGGGTGAGAAGTACAACAGGTCCGAGGAGGAGCTTGCCGAAAGAGCAGAGAAAAAGGTTGGCTCTGCTGTAGAGACTCTTGTGGATGAGAGTATAAGCGGCTATGCAACTGTTAAGAAGAAAAGATTTGACGTAAATGCCAAAAAGACGAGGGTGGAGTACGCTCTGCTTCCGGTATGGGAGTATGTATTCAGGTATCACAACGAGAATTATAAGTTTCATGTGAACGGACAGACCGGTAAGGTTGTCGGTAAGACACCGGTATCGAAGGAGAAAGTGCTGCTTTACGGTTTCACGGTTTTCGGCATCACAGCCATACTCGGCAGTATGCTTCGTCTGCTTTTGGTTGCGCTCTTGTAAGGGGGAGAAGAGAGAATGAGAGGATATTTTAAGTATTTTAGGATACCATTTATAATAACGGCTGTTTTCTCGATAGTGTCTGTCGTTGCATACATATCCGCCAAAAACGGGATAGATACCGAGAGACACAATACATCATGGGACAATACGTTGTGTGTGATCGATTCCGCGGATAAGATGACGGATGAGGAGGAACAGCTTCTTACGGAAAGGATAATGGAGATACAGAATGACTGTCAGGTTGATATGGTCTTCATCACTCTCTATGATTCCGAGAGAGGGTATCTTGACAAGGTTCACCAGTTCGCCGATGCATTTGCTGAGGATAATCATTTGGGATACGATTATCCCGGAGGTTCAAGTATCGTATTCGTTGATAACTGGAGCAGAGGCGGAGACGGCAAGATCCATTCATGGATATCAACTACGGGCATGATAAGGGAAAGGATATCCGATTCCGATTGTGATGAGATATTGTATATTCTTGATGACATTCCAAGTGATGACGCAGATCCGTATTATGAGTATATGAGGATAGCGGATGCACTGGCTAAGAGAGCTGACAGGCTGAGACCGCCCTTCTCCCTGATCGTTGTATTTATTGCAGCACTTGTTATAGCCATAATATACATTGTATTCAACTGGAGAAGTAAGCTTGGTGATGTGACGGTAACGGCGGGAACCTATATAAACGGTGGCAGGGGAGAGTTCAAGGTAAGTACCGATACATTTTCCCATAAGACCGTTACCAAGCACAGGATAGAGAGAAGCTCCGGCGGAGGCGGCGGAGGCGGCGGAGGCGGCGGAAGCCATGGCGGAGGCGGCCATTCAAGATAAAGGAACGGATTCGCTTTTATAAGAAATATAATCAGGAATTAATTTATGGACAAGCAACATATCAGAAACTTCTGCATAGTGGCGCATATTGACCACGGCAAGAGTACATTGGCAGACAGGATAATAGAGAAGACCGGACTTCTGACAGAGCGTGAGATGCAGGAGCAGGTGCTCGATAATATGGATATTGAGAGAGAGCGTGGTATAACCATCAAGGCCCAGACTGTCCGTACAGTATATAAGGCAAGGGACGGGCAGGAGTATGTCTTCAATCTCATAGATACTCCGGGTCATGTGGACTTTAATTATGAAGTGAGCAGATCACTGGCCGCATGTGACGGCGCTATACTTGTGGTTGACGCAGCGCAGGGAATAGAAGCACAGACCTTGGCTAACGTATATCTTGCACTGGATCACGATCTGGAAGTATTCCCCGTTATCAATAAGATAGACCTGCCAAGCGCCGATCCCCAGAGGGTCATAGAGGAGATAGAGGATGTGATAGGGATCGAGGCTTCTGATGCGCCTTTGATCTCGGCTAAGAACGGCATAGGTATAGATGATGTACTTGAGAGGATAGTAGAGCGGATACCCGCACCCGTAGGAGACGAGGATGCGCCGCTTAAGGCGCTTATATTTGATTCCCTGTATGATTCCTACAGAGGAGTCATAGTGTTCGTAAGGATCAGAGACGGCAGAGTGAGAAAAGGAACCCGTATAAGGATGATGGCTACCGGTGCTACGGCTGAAGTCGTAGAGGTCGGTACATTCGGAGCGGGACAGTTCATTCCGGGTGACGAGCTTTCGGCAGGAATGGTGGGGTATATAACCGCATCCATTAAGAACGTGAGAGATACGGCGGTGGGTGATACGGTAACGGATGATGACAGACCGTGCGACGAAGCGCTTCCGGGATATAAGAAGGTTCAGTCGATGGTATACTGCGGAATGTATCCTGCGGACGGTGCCAAATATCCCGATCTGAGAGATGCTTTGGAGAAGCTGCAGCTTAATGATGCTTCTCTAAGGTATGAGCCTGAGACATCGATCGCACTTGGCTTCGGCTTCAGATGCGGCTTCCTTGGACTTCTTCATCTTGAGATCATTCAGGAGAGGCTTGAGAGAGAGTATAATCTCGATCTGGTCACTACCGCTCCCGGTGTTATATATCGTATATGGAAGACTAACGGCGAGATGGTCGAACTGACCAATCCCTCCAATATGCCGGACCCATCGGAGATAGATTATATGGAGGAACCCATAGTATCCGCAGAGATCATGCTGACCTCCGAATATCTGGGTGCCATAATGGGGCTGTGTCAGGAGAGACGCGGCAGGCAGACCGGTATGGAATACATTGAGGCTAATCGTGTGCTGCTTAAGTATGAGCTGCCGCTTAATGAGATCATATATGACTT
>DGII01000099.1 GCA_002393095.1 Lachnospiraceae bacterium UBA3826
AAAGACCTTCTCTGATGTTCTCCCAATGAGCCTTTGCTGAAGCGAGCGAGTGGTTGCCGTCGCCTACGAGGAACAGAAGACCGTCGCTGTTTGCAGCCTTGAGAGATGCAAGTCCGTTGATGATTGATTCCGCGATGGCCGAGCCGTCGGGAATGAATGTGCCCTTTATGTGACCTGAACCGAGCATTAGATCCGTATCGTATAAAGGCTCGATGCCTTCGGCTTTGGCCATTTCAAATGCTTTCTCGATCGTAAGACCCTTGGGGTCATCGATAAGGATCATGATATGAGGGAGCTCCAAGGGAGAGTTGGCCCTGATCCTGATCCTCGGAGGGATCCTCGAAAGGACCGTTCCCTCGGTTGCCCTGCAGATATTCTTGTTTCCGGGTTCAAAACTGTATCCCTCAAGATCTATAGCCGCCATAAGGCCTTTCCTTGAAGGGTGAAGCGAAGTTGCTCTGTCTGTGAGGATGAAGCCTGTACCGAGGCTCTGAAGGATACCGCTGTTCAGGTACTTGGAAGCGGTCTTAGCGATCGACTCGAGCTTTTCAGCCTCTTCGGCTTTTCCGAGATAGACTTCGGGAAGTACGAGATTCAATGCCGAAGGGGCATCTCCCGCTTTTTCTTCTGCCTTTTTCCAGTATTCCGGCTCGGATGTGTACTGGTCGCAGGCGATCACCGCCCATTTCTCAAGATCCGTGCCCTTTTGCGGAATAAGTATATCCGGCACCGCAAAGCCTAATTCACTGATGGTTCTCAATTGAAGTCACCCCGCTTTATCCGATAAAAGTGCCTACCATTTTATCACGGCCGGGGTCTGTTTTGGGAATAAAAATCGTATTTCTATAAAATAAGGAGATTTCGATTTTCCCGTTAACTGCAAGTACATTTAATGGTACTATTAACCTATCTGACATTCGGGAGGAACGAATATGGCTAACAGCGAATTATCCAAGATCAAGATCCTTTTTATCTATGATTATTTCAAGAACCGTATCAGTTCTTCCGGCGGCAAGGAGGCAGTCTCGGTAAGCGAGCTGATAGCTTATCTCGAGGACTGTACCGGCACCACTTTCGAGCGCAAATCCATCTATGCTGACATAGATAAGATCAATGAATATGTCAGGATGTCAAAACAAACGAAAGATACGGAATGGATCTACTCTGAAGGCAAGAAATACAGGCGTTCCAATCTGACCGGCGAGATACTGATCGATGAGGCAAGACTCATCGTTGATGCGATATCCACGACACCTTTCGTTGATTCGGATCTCTGCGAAAAGATAGTGAATATGTTCCCGACTTATTTCACTGAAGGTTACCGTAAAAGGATCCTTTATCCGCACTATGAGAAGGTTGACAGAAGGTGCATCTCAAAACTCAACAACATAAGGCTCGCGATCGATGAGAAGAGGACGATCAAGATATCTTACGGCTATAAGCTCGGAAATGAACTGACCGAGAAGAGCGACAAGATAGTATCTGCCATGACTCTGGACTGGGAGAATAACTGCTATTACCTGATAGCGATCGACAACGTAAAGGCGCAGAAATTGATCGAGGAAGGCAAACCTCTGTCCCAGGCACTCAAAAGATACAGAGTCGACCGCATGGCCAACATAGTCTTTGTTAATGACAAGTATTTTGATTTCAAGACCGAAAGGCAGAGAGAACAGGAGCTTGGCGCTTTTATCGAAAACTCCATCTCGGCTTTCTCGGGAAGCGGTCTGACCAATATCGGCATCACTATAAAAGGCAAGACCAGGAAAGATACGCTCAAAGCTTATTCGGCATTTGCTTCCAAGGTGAGCGACAAAATAAAGATCGTAAATGATACCAAGCTCGACAAGGGTATCCTGACGATAAGCGTGATGACCGGCTATGCGCCCACGCTTTGTGCCGATCTGTTTGAGTTGATGATCTTCGATGACGTTGAGATCGAGATCGATAATGACGAAATATGCCGCAAATTCGCGGAATACATCAGTAAAGCAGCCAGGGCGGCAAAACTTGATAAGCTCTGATTGCAAAGAGATATTATTCGATTTATAATTTCTAAGTTTTATTTTTATTTAGGAGTATCACCGATGAGACAGTTCACTTCAAAAGAGCTCAGGAAGACCTGGAAGGAATTTTACATACAGAGAGGTCACGTTGATGTAGGTGCCGTATCACTGGTATCTGACGGTTCAACGGGAGTTTTGTTCAACGTTGCGGGAATGCAGCCGCTGATGCCTTATCTTCTCGGAGAGAAGCACCCTCTGGGAACAAGGCTTTGCAATGTACAGGGCTGTGTGCGTACAAACGATATCGATTCAGTAGGCGACAAGAGCCACGTCACGTTCTTCGAGATGATGGGAAGCTGGAGCCTCGGAGATTACTTCAAGGAAGAGAGATGCAAGTGGAGCTACGAGCTTTTAACAGAGGTATTCGGCTTTGACAGAGATCATCTGGCTGCCACGGTATTCGCAGGTGATGAGAATGCCCCAAGAGACGAGGAGGGAGCGAAGTACAGGATAGCTTCGGGCTTTAAGGAAGAGAATATACACTATCTTCCGGCAGAGGATAACTGGTGGGGGCTTGAGTACGGTCCATGCGGTCCGGACTCTGAGATGTTCTATATAGCTGATGTACCCGACTGCGGTCCCGATTGCGGGCCGGGATGCTCATGCGGCAAATACACCGAGCTTGGTAACGACGTATTCATGCAGTATGAGAAGCATAAGGACGGACACCTTACACCTCTTAAGCAGAAGAATGTGGATACAGGCTGGGGACTTGAGAGGATACTTGCATTCCTTAACGGTACCAAGGATGTGTATAGGACAGACCTTTTTACGGATGCCATTGCTTATATAGAGAAGGCAAGCGGTACTAAGTACGGCGAGGATGAGAAGCTTACAAGGTCCATGAGGATACTTGCGGATCATATGCGTACCGGTGTGATGCTTATCGGTGATGAAGCAAGACTTGTTCCTTCCAATGTGGGCGCCGGATACGTCTTAAGACGACTTATAAGAAGAGCCGTAAGACACGGAAGGATACTTGGAATGGACAAGAGTGCCCTTACGGATGTCGCTAAGATATATATAGATAAGGTATATGATGACAGCTATCCGCTTCTTAAGAAGAACAGAGAGTTCATCATTAAGGAGCTTGACAAGGAGATCGACAGATTCTTAAGTACCATAGAAAACGGTATGAAGGAATATAAGAAGATACTTGAGGATAAGAAGAAAGAGGGCAAGGATATCATAGACGGAGACAGTGCGTTCTATCTGTATGACACCTTCGGCTTCCCCTTAGAGCTTACCGTGGAGATGGCAACGGAAGAGGGGCTTAAGGTAGATGAAGAAGGCTTTGATAAGGCCATGGAGGCTGCCAAGCAGAAGGCCAGAGATAATCAGAACTTTGCCGCCAAGCTTGATGTGAATGCGGATGTATTCGCTTCTCTTTCGGAGGATAAGACAAGTGAATTCACGGGCTATGACAGATTAAGCGATAATGGAAGGATAATAGCGCTTGCCAAAGGGGATGCTCTTGCGGACAGCCTTAATACGGGCGATGAGGGCATCATAGTAACGGACAGGACTCCATTCTATGCCACAATGGGCGGACAGTGCGCAGACTTCGGCACAATAAGCACTTCTGATGGTGAATTCAAGGTAGATGATACGGTTAAGATAGCAGGCGGAAGGGTAGCACACATAGGAAGAGTGGTATCGGGAAGCGTTAAGTCAGGCGCAGAGGCCACTCTTAAGGTGGATGATGTAAGAAGAAGCAGTATATGTAAGAATCATTCCGCTACACATCTCTTACAGAAGGCTTTGCAGGTGGTTCTTGGAGACGGTGTACATCAGGCGGGCTCTTATCAGGATGCCGACAGGACGAGATTCGACTTCAGCTTCGACAGAGCCGTAAGCAGGGAGGAGCTTGATAAGGTCGAGACCCTGGTCAATGATAAGATAGCTGAGGATATAGCGGTCGTTACGGATGTGATGAGCATAGATGAGGCCAAGAAGTCAGGCGCCATGGCTTTGTTCGGTGAGAAATACGGAGATACGGTAAGAGTAGTAAGCATGGGCGACTTCTCCAAGGAGCTGTGCGGAGGTACTCATGTATCGCGTACCGGTCAGATAGGATTCTTCAAGATACTGTCAGAGAACGGTGTGGCTGCCGGAGTCAGGAGAATAGAGGCTGTGACGGGAGCTAATGTGATGAAGCATTATGCGGAGGTGGAGAGAGAGCTTAACGAGGCCGCTGCAATAGTTAAGTCTACACCTGCGGCTTTGGCTGATAAGCTTAATGCCATGCTTAAGGAGATCAAGGCTTTGCAGAGTGAGAATGAAGCTCTTAAGAGCAAGGCTGCCAAGGAAGCGCTTGGGGATGTGCTTAATCAGGTTAAGGATGTTAAGGGAGTCAAGCTTCTGGCAACGAAGGTTCAGGGCGTTGATATGAACGGCTTAAGGGAGCTGGGAGATCAGCTTAAGGATAAGATAGGTGACGGTGTTGTGGTGCTTGCTTCCGATACGGAAGGTAAGGTAAGCCTTATAGTAATGGCTACCGATGGTGCCATGAGCAAGGGCGCACATGCCGGTAATATGATCAAGGAGCTTGCACCGCTTGTAGGCGGAGGCGGCGGCGGAAGACCCAATATGGCTCAGGCCGGAGGCAAGAATCCCACAGGTATAGACCCTTGTCTTGAGCATGCTTCTGTCGTACTTTCCAAGCAGATCACGATGGGCTAGTTGATGGTAAAATAAAAAAGTGTTGACGAACAGGAAGAAATTGCTATAATATACTTTGTGAATTAGGTGTCGAAGGGAGGTCGGGAATCGGATGTCTAATGTCATAGTTAAAGAGAACGAGTCTTTAGACAGTGCACTTCGCCGTTTTAAGAGAAGTTGTGCTAAGGCTGGTATCCAGCAGGAGATTCGTAAGCGTGAGCATTATGAGAAGCCTAGCGTAAGACGTAAGAAGAAGTCTGAAGCAGCTAGAAAGCGTAAGTATAACTAAGTACTTATAAGCCCTTGGACTACGGTTCAAGGGCTTTTTCATAGCATGGCATGTACCGGACGGGAGGTATGGTGAATTATCTGCTTTTATTTCTGGTGATCATGATCTTCGTATTCGGAGTGATCATAAGCGTCGATATTAACAGGTTCGTTATCAGAGATTATACGGTGTACTCCGATAAGATCGATAAGGAGCTTAATATGGTGGTGCTTGCGGATCTGCATGACAAGGAATTCGGCAAGGACAACTATAAGCTTATTGATGCGATTAAGAGGCTTGATCCGGATATTATATGCGCGGCGGGTGATATGCTTACCGCAAGACGCGGCAGAAGTACTGACAGGGCGCTTAAGTTTTTCTCTTATATAAGCGGATATAAGATATACTACGGTCTCGGCAATCATGAGTATAGGATGAAGATATATCCGGAGGAATACGGTGTTGCATATCCGGACTATGTTCTGGCACTTAAGGAGATGGGCATAGAGGTTCTTGAGAATGAGCATCTTGATATTGAGGGCAGCAATATACGTATACAGGGGCTTATGATAGACCGTATGTACTATAAGCGCTTTGAACATCACAGGATGACGGGAGAATATATAGATGAGCTTACCGGAGGGCTTGACGAGAACAGATATAATATCATGCTTGCCCATAATCCGGAGTATTTTGAGGCTTATGCCGAGTCGGGAGCGGATCTTGTGCTGTCGGGACATGTACACGGCGGAATAGTGAAGCTGCCATACCTTGGCGGCGTAATATCTCCGAGACTGCGATTATTCCCCAAGTATGACGGCGGTATATACGAAGCCGGCAAGTGCCAGATGATCCTAAGCAGAGGGCTGGGATATCATACGCTTCCGGTAAGACTCTTTAATCCGGGCGAGCTTATACGTGTAAGGCTTATGCCGGCTAAGCAGGGTCATCTTGCGGGCGAATCCGCGAAATAGTATACTTTATATTGAATATAATCAAATTGAGAGGGTATTATGGCTTTATCGGTCAAGCTTGAGGTCTTCGAAGGACCTCTCGATCTGTTGCTTCATCTTATAGATAAGAATAAAATAGACATATACGACATACCTATAGTGCTCATAACCGAGCAGTATATGGAGTATATCAAAAATATGGAGACTGAGGATATGAATGTCATGAGCGAATTCCTGCTCATGGCGGCGACTCTGCTCGATATTAAGTGTAAGATGCTCTTGCCGAGGGAGGAGACCGAAGAGGGTGAGGAGGAAGAGGACCCCAGAGCCGAGCTTGTCCAGAAGCTGCTTGAATACAAGATGTATAAGTACATGTCCTTCGAACTCAAGGATATGTCGATGAGTGCGCAGAAGTATACATACAAGGCGCCTTCCATCCCCCAAGAGGTGTCTGCCTACAGAGAGCCGGTAGATTATGAAACCCTTCTTGGCGATGTCAACCTGCAGAAGTTAAATGACATATTCAGAGAGACCATGAAGCGCAGGGAGGACAAGATCGACCCTATCAGAAGTCAGTTCGGCAATATAGAAAAGGACGAGATAGATCTGGATAAGAAGACGGAATATGTCAAGTCTTACCTGTGGATGAGCAAGGAGACAAGCTTTAGGGAACTGCTTGAAAAAGCGGGAAGCAAGATGGAGATAATCGTCACCTTTCTCATAATTCTTGAGCTCATCAAGATAGGGCTGATAGAGATTAAGCAGAATAAGCTTTTTGATGATATACTTATTATAGTGAAGGATGTGACACAGGAAGAATTCCTGGGTGCTGAGATTGGTGAGGATAATGGAGAAGAATAAGCAGAAGGCCATACTGGAAGCGGTGCTTTTTACAATGGGAGATGCCGTGGAGATAAGCAGGCTGGCTGAGTTGACGGAAGCTGATGATGAGGGTGTAGCTAAGCTTATAGAAGAGCTTAAGAAAAAATATGATAAGGAAGAGAGCGGGCTTACCATCAATCAGGTGGGAGAAGCATACCAGATGTGTGCCAAGCCTGAGATGTATGATTATCTTATAGACTTGACCAAGACGGATCATAAGTTCGTCTTAAGCGATTCGGCATTAGAGGCGCTGTCCATAATAGCGTATAAGCAGCCGGTCACAAGGCTTGATGTAGAGAAGATAAGGGGTGTCAACAGTGATCATGCGATCAACAGACTGTTGGAATTCGATCTTATCAAGGAGCTGGGCAGGCTGGATGCACCCGGCAAGCCGATACTTTTCGGTACTACGGATCAGTTCCTTCGAAGCTTCGGGGTAAAAAGCCTTGAGGACCTTCCGGAGATCAGTCAGGTTCAGATGGAGGAATTCAAGGAACAGGCGGAGGAAGAGGTACAGCTTAGACTTGATATATAGATAATGGGGGCATTATGACCAAGGAAGAAGCAAAAAGCAGATTAAGGAAAGCGGGTTATACCGTAAGTGACGATAATTCGGTGGTAACGGTGATCATATCACCCGATAAGGCGGTTAAAGGTGTCGTTAAGGAGGTAAGGGACATGCTTAAGTCGTATGGCTACGAGGCAAGCTTCGCAGTCAGGCAGCTTAGGGATGCAACCGGTCATATAAGTGATGCCACGGACGCGGCCGGTACGGATGAGGATGCCATGGATGCTGTCTATACCCATGATGAAGAGACGGCGAGCGCAGATGTGCCTGTAGGGGATGCGGATGAAGATAAGGATGATAAGGCGGATAAGGATGATTCGACCGGCGTAATCGATGAAAAAGCCGGCGAAGATACCGGAGAGGCTAAAGACGATATCGATTACTTTGATGATGATGATTCGGATATGATACTCACTGAGGATGCGGTACAGTTTTCACTGGATGATTTCGGACTTGATTATTAGATGCGGTGATGATTATGAGCGATAAAAAGACTACCCGGACTAACGTAAAAGATACTAAGACTGAAAAAAAGAATGGCGGCCTTAAGAGAAGGCTTATTAATATTGTCAGTCTGCCGCTGCTGCTTATGGGAATAGTGAACATGATATTCGCTTATTATACCGGATACAGGACCGTGAGCGGTGAGGTCAAACAGGGGTTAAAGGATACAGCCGATTCGGTCGGTTATGTATATGCAGGGCTATATAAGTCCGATGTGTATTTTATCGAAGAGGACGGAAGATACAGTGTAGATACGGACAAGACGAACGTAGAGACGGATACGGATTACATAGCTTACTTAAAGGATAAGACGGGAACGGACATATCCGTACTGTACTATGATATCAGATACCTGACGACGCTTACGGATGCGGAAGGTCAGGTGCTTACGGGTACGGTTGTGAGCAAGAAGGTGGTGGATGAGCTTACCGCCAGAGGGGAGACCATATTCTATGATGATGTGCAGATAGGTGATAAGAACTTTTATGCATGCTATAAGCCTGTCAAGGATGATGATGAAAGGCTTGTGGGAATCATAGCGACTGCCAAGCCGACCGGAGTGATCAAGCGGGAGGTGATGTTAAGCATACTTCCCATGATACTTATATCCCTTATCATGATGGCGTTAGGCGCAGCAATAGGAGCGGGTGAAGCCAGAAAGCTTGCGCTTGTGATAGAGAAGGAGAAAAACTTCCTGGGACAGATCGCGGACGGTAATCTGAGAGCCAACCTTGATGCGGATATATTAAAGAGACCGGATGAATTGGGCGAGATGGGCAAGTTCACCGTCCATGTGCAGAGATTCATAAGGGATATGATAGAGAGAGATACCCTTACCAAGCTATACACAAGGCGCATAGGACAGGCAAGGATGATCGGAACACATCAGGCTTTTAAGGAGGACGGTGTTTTATTCCAGCTTGTAATGGGTGATATAGATCACTTCAAGAGATTTAATGATACATACGGTCATGACTGCGGAGATCTGGTACTGCAAAGTGTTGCCGGAATATTCAACAGAATGATGATAGGTAAGGGCTACGCCGTGAGGTGGGGCGGAGAGGAATTCATCCTGGTATATGAGAACATGACCTTTGAAGAGGCTTATGAACATCTGTGTCTGATAAGGGAAGAGGTTATAGGCCATGTGGTTGAATACAAGGAAGAGCTTCTCAATATAACGATGACCTTCGGTATAGTCCCCGGAAGTGAAGACGATCTTGATTCCATAATCAAGGTGGCCGACGAATTGCTCTATATCGGTAAGGAGGGCGGCAGAGACAGGATAGTTAAGTTAAGTGATTACGAAGACCTTGAAGCGGTCAAGGAGGAGCTGGACCAGCTTAAGAGTACAGGCGACGGCAAGGATGACAGAGCAGCTTTCGGTACGGATAATAATCCCAAAGCATTCAGAAGTGTACCGGCAGGCTCGGAGGAGGACAGACTTGATGCGCTGATGAAGGGAATCATACAATAGAAGATGATCCCGTATATACAGATTTTTTATTAAGCCCGAAGAAAAATGCTTTTTCTTTGGGCTTTTTTATGATATACTCTGTAATAGTGCGCTAGAATAAAATCAGCGAACTCAGATGTGTAATAATTTTTAATATAAATGGAGGGCTTTCAATGAGTACTACAAGTAAGGCTGGCCAGAGAATCCTCTCTGTGCTTGACGAAAACAGCTTCGTTGAAATCGGTGCTTCTGTTACGGCAAGATCTACCGACTTCAATCTGAATGCCAGCGATACTCCATCAGACGGTGTTGTAACCGGATATGGCGTAATTGATGGTAATCTTGTGTATGTCTACAGCCAGGACCCGTCAGTATTGGGCGGAAGTATCGGCGAGATGCATGCCAAGAAAATTGTTAATCTTTATGATCTTGCACTTAAGGTCGGTGCACCTGTTATCGGACTTATTGACTCTACCGGCTTAAGACTTGAGGAGTCAATGGATGCGCTCAATGCCTTGGGAGAGGTCTATGCGCAGATGTCTTTAGCTTCAGGAATCATACCGCAGATAACTGCCGTGTTCGGTTCTTGCGGAGGCGGGTTGTCGGTAGTTACTGCATTGTCTGATTTCACCTTCATGGAGGATAAGGCGAAGATGTTCGTTAATTCTCCTGATGCCATAAAGGGCAATAATGCAGGAAAATGCGACAATTCTGCTGTTGCTTTCCAGTCTGAGGAAGCCGGAAATGTTGATTTTTCCGGTGATGAAGCACAAATATATAATGGTATCAGAGAGCTTATAAGCGTGCTTCCCGGCAATTGCGAATCAACAGCCTTCGATGACTGCGAGGATGATCTTAACAGAGTATGTGAAGGCATATCCGGATGCAGCGGTGATACAACTGTGGCTTTATCCATCTTAGCCGATAACGGCATGTTCGTAGAGACTAAGGCGGCATACGCCAAGGATATGGTTACGGGCTTTATCAAGCTTAACGGTGATACAGTGGGCGTAGTAGCCAACAGATGTGAAGTGCTTGACGATAACGGCAAGAGCGTTGAGAAATTCGACAGTGTATTATCTGCAAGAGGACTTGAGAAGGCTTCGGCTTTCGTAAAGTTCTGCGATGCCTTCGAGATACCGATACTTACTCTTACCAATACCGAAGGCTTTAAGAGCTGCATGTGCGGCGAGAAGCGCATGGCAAGAGAGGCCGCAGTGCTTACGGCAGCTTTCGCATCAGCTACGGTTCCCAAGGTTAATGTAATAGTCGGCAAGGCATATGGCAGCGCCGGAGTGATAATGAATTCCAAGGCTACAGGTGCCGACATGACATTCGCATGGAATACAGCCAAGGTAGGAACCATGGATTCCAAGCTTGCGGCTCAGATAATCTGCGATGGCAAGAGTGCGGATGAGGTCAATGATTGCGCCAAGAAGTATGATGAACTTCAGAACGGAGTTGAGAGTGCAGCAAGACGCGGACTTGTAGATACGGTGATCGCACCCGAAGATACGAGGAAGTATGTGATCGGTGCATTTGATATGCTTTATACCAAGGCTGTTGATATACCGGATAAAAAGCATGCAGCTATATAAGAGATTACAGAAAGGAAGATACTTGATATGAAGAATACGAAAAAATTCTTACTTATATTAGGTATGGTGACGTGTCTTGCAAGCGTATCTGCATGTGGTGAGAGTAATACCGTAAGAGAATCAAAATTCGATGATGAGACTATACTAAATGCTACGGATTCTTATCTGTCAGCCATCAACGAACTGGCATCGGACGGAAGAACGGCTTCTGATGTTGCTGCCATGCTTAAGCAGTACAATATGACTGTTGAAGACTACTACGGTATGAAGGAAGAGGTTCTGGATGCGGCTGTGGCGAATTACAAGACAGCGCTTGAGGATCTTGGCTCATATAACGGAATAGAGAGCGTATCGCATGTCGAAGAAGAAGATCTTCTTACGATCAATGCCACCATAAAGGGTACAGCTACCGCTCCCGACGGAAGCTTAAGGACCGCTGATGTGAATATCGAGGTAGATCCAAGCAACGGATCGGTCACATCGATACTTACGAATGTCAACTATACCACTAAAGAGCTGATGACCAACGCAGCCCTCAATACCGTACTCGGTATGGGTACTGTGTTCGTGGTGCTTATCATACTGATGGCAATCATATCACTCTTTAAGATAGTCAATAATTTACAGAATAAGGCTAGCGATAAGAATGCGGGCAAAGCTTCCGCAACCGAATCGGTAGACAGAGCCGTTGCCCAGATCGAAAAGAACGAGCAGGCTTCGGATGATACAGAACTCATTGCGGTGATCGCAGCAGCCATAGCTGCAAGCGAAGGAGCCGCATCGGCTGATGGTTACGTAGTACGTTCTATCAGAAGAAGATATTAATGAATTGGAGGATAATAAGATGAAGAATTATACCATTACAGTTAATGGCAACGTATATGACGTAACAGTAGAAGAGGGTGCAGGAAGCGGTTCGGCTCCTGTAGCTAAGGCGGCTCCGAAGGCAGCTCCCAAGGCAGCACCCGCAGCAGCACCCAAGGCAAGCGGAGCTGCCGGAAGCATCAAGGTTGAGGCCGGTGCAGCAGGTAAGGTCTTCAAGATTGAAGCAGGTGTAGGCCAGGCTGTTAAGAAGGGTGATGCCGTAGTCATCATCGAAGCTATGAAGATGGAGATTCCTGTTGTGGCACCTTCAGACGGAACTGTTGCAAGCATTGATGTAGCAGTCGGCGATGCCGTAGAAGCAGGTGCAACACTTGCGACTCTTAATTAAGAGTTGTTGGATATTTTCAAAATGATGTAAAAATATTCAGAAAGGAACAACATGGAATACATATCTAATACATTGAACAATCTGGTGCACCAGACAGCATTTTTTAATCTGACCTGGGGCAACTATGTGATGATCGCTGTAGCGTGTATCTTCCTGTACCTTGCGATTGCCAAGGAATTCGAGCCGCTTCTGCTCATTCCCATCGCATTCGGTATGCTGCTTGTCAATATCTATCCGGATATAATGTTGAGCTTCGAAGAGTCACCTAACGGTATAGGCGGTCTTCTGTACTACTTCTACAAATTGGATGAATGGGCCATACTTCCTTCGCTCATATTCATGGGTGTAGGAGCTATGACAGACTTCGGTCCTCTTATTGCCAATCCTAAGAGCTTTCTCTTAGGTGCAGCAGCACAGCTCGGTATATATATGGCGTATTTCGGTGCCATTGCACTTGGCTTTAACGGTAAAGCGGCAGCTTCCATATCTATCATAGGAGGTGCGGACGGTCCTACGTCCATCTTCCTTGCCGGTAAGCTCGGACAGACTAATCTGCTCGGACCTATCGCAGTGGCAGCATATTCGTATATGTCGCTCGTGCCGATCATACAGCCTCCGATAA
>DGII01000161.1 GCA_002393095.1 Lachnospiraceae bacterium UBA3826
TGACCTCTTCGATACCCCTGCACTGTCTGATGATCTCTCATCCGACAACAGTATAGCATCTTTATCAGACGCAAGTGTTATTGTAACAAAAGCCCGCCTGCCTGTCAACAGGCTTTTTGTTTTTTTATTTCAGCCTTCATATCTGCATATGCTTGAGTTCGTTCCGTACCCATGCCATTCCCTTAGCCACTCTTATATCGCTGTCAGCAAAGTGATTACCCTCATTCCATTCCAGAACTGAGCGTATTCCCTGCGTCTGTAACAGTTCGTACTGGGCTCTCATGGCATTTCCTACGGTTGACATAACTTTGTTCTTTGTCTTTTCCTCTTTATCTCCCAGACTTAAGTACACAGCTCTCGCCATAGCTTCATGCTCTGCGGCATATTCCTTCCACCCCGGATACCACACGGATGCGGATGCAGCTACGGCTGCTTCAAAGATATCGGTATTATACACCGACCATAGAGCAAAAAGCCCTGCAAGAGAGTAACCGCAGATGATGTATTTGCGCGCTGTTCCCGAATGCTTGGATTCAAACTGCTCCACTATACCTTCTATGTCCTTAAGCGTATCGGCCGCTCCGCTTCCAAAGTCCTTACTGCCGAATACAGGTGCGGCTTCCCACGGGGTCAGATCGGAATTCCAGTCCTTAACCGGAACAGTGATCACGCAGAAGTCCGTATCGCCGGTTCTAGCCGTCAAAGCGGTGATCTCTCCTCCGATCAGACTCATATCCCGCTCGTCCACAGGCTGTATATACACATATTCCGATGTAATATCGCCTAATGTATTGTTCATGTATCTCACCATACCGGACATCGCGCGCTTCTTATGCCGGACATCAGAGCCTTCCTATCCATGTATGCACAAGCTCTATCCACGGCTCTACCGATGGTTCAACCTCTCTGTCACCTTCGCCGGATGTAAGCCTGCTGCCAAGACTTAACCCATGCCTTCCTTTTTCAAAAAGATGGTATTCTACAGGAATCCCCTGTGCCGCAAGTGCATTCACATACAGGAGCGAATTCTGTACCGGTACGGTTTTATCCTCATATGTATGCCATACGAAGGTTCTCGGCACAGAAGCATTCACATGCTTTTCAAGAGACAGCTCATCCTTTTTGTCATCATAGCTATCCCCCAGAAGCTTGCGGAAAGAGTCCTCATGAGCATACTCTCCCGCAGTTATTACAGGATAGCATAATATCTGTCCGTCAGGGTGCAATTCCTTCTTATCACAGCCAATGGCATCACTTATAAAGGGCTGTTCATAAAAGGTACAGAAGCATGAAGCAAGATGCGCTCCTGCCGAAAAGCCCATTATCATCACCTTATCGTTATCTATATTCCATTCCACCGCATGTCTTCGTACCTGCACCACTGTCTGTGCAAGTTCAAGCAATGCCGTGGGATAGAGTGCCGGACTGCACGAATATCTGAGTACTACAGCATGATATCCCATTGCCATGAATTGCAGGGCGATCATCTCCGACTCTCTGTCCGAAGTATGATTATATCCTCCGCCGGGACAGATTATTATCACCGGACGCTTATGCAGCTCAATCGCATCCGTGTCCTCATGGGCATACAGAATTGCAGTGGCATATTCCAAAGAATCCTTATTCTTAATATCCAGTTCTCTGTATAGCATCTTGATCCTCCTTATTCTACAAGGAATTCATAATCGGTATCATAGGTACGTACATACAGTCTTCTCTCAACCCTGCTGTCAGTCTCATAATCTTTGACAAATAAGAACTCCGGACCTGTCTTAAGCTTAATGGCTTCCACCCTCTCACCCGTAGACCTGTCAAGTACATAGAGATAATCCGGCTCATCCGTGAAGCCGTAGCCGCATATGATACTGTTGCCCTCTACCACGAAGTTGTTCGCATTGCAGGTAAGAGGCTCACTCTTCCATATGACTCTGTAGTCATCATTCATATCAAGCGCCATGATGTAGGCATTATGCGGAGATGCAGAGGCATATGTATTATGAGACATACACAGATAGAGTATTCCGTCCTTTGATACTGCATGCTTCACCCTTTGCTCCACGAAATCCCAGTCCGGATCTACCTGATCGTCGGAATAATACATATTATACAGATTGAGAGTGGCGAAGAGCTCACTTGTCTTAAGATCCACGATATCTATCATATATCCCGAATAGTTTTCCCCTCCGTAGAAGTAATACCTGTAATCGCCATCCTCCCTCTGATTGCTGTCCGGCAACTGTTCACCGATATTGCTTAGCCATATATCTGTATCTGTTATCTCATTGGCATCTGCACTTATAAGCGTAAGCTTAACATGGTCATCCGCTGCCTGTCTGTCCGCATCGCAATAGTATTCCCAGCCGGGATTCTCGATCACATATTCCGGAATGTCAGCCTCACCTATATCCTCAAGCTGATCCTCTTCTTCATCAAGATAGTAATCATATTCTCTAAGCACCTTATCAATATATGCAAGGAACCACTTCTCATCCCAGTATTTATCCGGCATGACCGCATATCCGCCCTCGGCATGCGCGGATATCTTATCACCCGATTCGTATACTATCTCAAGGTCGAAACCCTCTCCCAATGCAGAATTTCTCTTATAATAGCCGTCAAGCTTAGCTACCTCATGCTCCTTAATCACATCCTGCAGCTCATCAAGTACCTTTTTATCTGCCTCAAAATCAAATCTCCTTGTCATTGAGTAACTGTCTGTCACCGTGACACTGACTTTGGCACCTGCGTCGGTCCGCTCGATCCTGATATCATACGTACCGTGTATAAGCTTCTCAAGATCACTCTCCGGATACTCATATGATGAATTATCAAAGCCGATCTCGGCTGTTACTATATTACCTAAGTCCGTGTCCTTATCCGTGTTATACGAGCCGCTTCCTTCACTTCCTCCGTCTATCGGCTCATCGGTCTCCTCCACAGTCTCATTTACTGCGGATTTATCCGCACATCCTATCAGTCCCGTAACTGTCATAAGCATTACCGCCAAAATCCCTATCTTATATATCTTAGATCTCATCATCTGTCACTGCCTCGCCTTCTTATTATTGCCTCCGCTATATCCATATCCTCAGGTGTCGTCACCTTGATATTCTCATAACTGCTCTCCACAAGCTTGACCCTGTGGCTTGTCCATGTCTCAACCACCATGGCATCGTCCGTTACGACTATCCCCTGACAGGGAAGGCCGCATTCCTCCTCTTTTAACCTATCATATGCCTCTTTAGCAAGTGAATATGTGAATACCTGAGGTGTCTGTATGATCCATGTAAGCTCCCTGTTGGGAGTTGACACCACATAATCGGCACTATTGGCTATCTTCACGGTATCCTTGCTCTTAACCGCGGCTACGCACGCCTCGCATTCTCTTACAGAGTCATAGAGCTTTACCAAAGTCTCTTCCGTTATGAAGGGTCTTGCGGCATCATGTATGAATACATA
The DNA here is from genome assembly GCA_002393095.1 of Lachnospiraceae bacterium UBA3826. Lineage (GTDB taxonomy): Bacteria > Bacillota > Clostridia > Lachnospirales > Lachnospiraceae > Colinaster. The sequence continues at coordinate 3,460 of DGII01000161.1, forward strand.
TTCACATCCATCTCTGCCGGCTATCTCCTCTATCTTATCAAGCCCTGCCATGACGGAATAATATCTCTCTCTGCCTCCCGGCGTAACGGCTATCACCTTATCGTAGCCGAATCTTCCAACGATCTCTTCCCTGCAATATTCCTCATCCTCACTGCCGCACACTACGATTACATCTGTTATGATATCCGAGCTCTGCATGATATCAAGACAATGAGCCATAAGAGGCTTGCCCTTAAGCTCCAGGTACTGCTTCTTGACCCCTGTCCCCATCCTCTTACCGCTTCCCGCAGCAAGTACTATGGATACATTCTTAAGTTTTCTGTCAGTTACTCTGTCTGTCATATACTCTCGATATTGTTATCCTTCTGTGATCAAAGCCCATACTCAGATCCTTCTCTATAAGGATGCGTGTATACTCCTTCGGCAATATATCTTCTATAAGCTCTGCCCACTCGATAAGAGTCACCCCGTCACCGTATACATACTCTTCGAATCCGACCTCGAACATCTCCTCGCTGTCGCCTATTCTGTACACATCAAAATGGTACAGCGGAATGCGACCGCTTTCATATACCTGCACAATAGTGAAGGTGGGGCTATTGACCGATTCGGTCACTCCGACTCCATCGGCAAAACCCTGCGCAAATACAGTCTTCCCTGTACCAAGGTCTCCTGTCAGGCAGATGACCTCTCCGCCTGTTGCCTTCTCACCCATCTGCCTCGCTGTCTCATATGTCTCTCTGTCATTCTCTGTCTCAATTATATCTGTGATCTCTTCCATATCTTATCACCATCTATGCCCCTTAGCGGATTATCCTGTCTAAAACCTCAGCCAGTATATGTAAGCATCCTCCCTGGGTCTGTCATAGAATCCCGGTCTTACCCCTTCATTAATAAAGCCCAGCTTCTCATAGAGCCCTATAGCTGCCATGTTGCTCACTCTCACCTCCAGAGTAAAGGCATTGATCCCATACTGCTCTCTTCCCATTTCAATCATTGACTTAACCAGTCGATCGCCTATTCCCAGTCGACGATGCTCCTTGTCCACCACAATATTACATATGTTGCCTTCATCCAAAACCCTGATAAATCCGGCACATCCTACCGGTGTGACACTACCGTCATATTCCGCTGTCAGATACAGTGCATCAGGGTTATTCATCATCTCAATGAAGGACTCCTTATGCCACGGGATAGAGAATGCCTCCTCTTCCATCTTACACACTGCGTCAATATCCTTCATTTCCATTCTTCTGATCTTAATATTCATTATTTCCGAATTTATTAAATCCTGTTTTACTTTTCTCCCAATTTCAGTGCCGGCACTGCATTAAGATTCCATGATGCAAGGCTGCCTGCCATATATTCATAATATCCGGCTACCGCTATCATAGCCGCGTTATCCGTACAGAATATGGGTGAAGGCATATAGAAGTTAATGTCTCTTTCCTTACATGCTGCCTGCATCGCCTCCCTTAAGTGGGAATTGGATGCCACTCCGCCCGCTATGGCAAAGTCCTTTACATTGTACCTTGTCACCGCGTCCATACTGTGCCCGACAAGCACATCCACCACAGCCTGCTGGAACGAGGCTGCTACATCGGCCTGAATATAGCTCTCTCCCTTCATCTGAAGGCTGTTTAGGTAATTAAGCACAGCCGACTTAAGCCCTGAGAACGAGAAGTCATATTCATTGTCCGCTATCTTCGCCCTCGGAAAATCTATAGCCGCCGGATTCCCCTCACAGCTTACCTTATCTATCTTAGGCCCGCCGGGATAGCCCAAGCCTATAACTCTGGCCACCTTATCGAAGGCTTCACCTGCCGCATCATCTCTTGTTCGTCCGAGCACCTCATACCTGCCGTAGTCAGTCACCATTACAAGATGTGTATGTCCGCCTGATACCACCAGACACATAAAAGGCGGCTTAAGCTCTTTATTCTCTATGTAATTGGCACATATATGTCCTTCTATATGATGTACTCCCACAAGCGGCTTATTAAGCGCCCATGCATATGACTTCGCATAGGATACTCCCACTAAAAGCGCCCCCACAAGGCCGGGGCCGTATGTGACAGCGACCGCATCCACATCCTCTATGGATGTATTTGCCTCCTTAAGTGCCGCGTCCACCACTCTGTCTATCCGTTCCATATGCTTACGCGACGCTATCTCCGGAACCACTCCTCCATACAGCGTATGTATATCTATCTGCGAGGATATAATGTTAGAAAGCACCTCTCGCCCGTTACGGACGACAGATGCCGCTGTCTCATCACAGGATGATTCTATTCCGAGTATTGTTATATTGTCCATCGTATTCCCTTTATATCCATCCTACGGCTCCTCATTCGCCATGGGCTGCCAGCCGTATATCTTCCAGTGTCCCTTATCATCCTTACGAAGAATGAATATATCCGTAAGTACCTGTGTGCCCGAAGCTGTACGTATATTGAAGGTTCCGTATAAGCTTGCACACTCATGATTCTCCACGGTGAAGTATTCCACATCCGTACTCTGGGATGTATACATATTGACTATAGAATAATTGTTGTCCTTAAAGGTCTTGATCTCACTCTTAAGATCCAGGATATAATCATCATGGCTCTTATTGGTGGCCAGATCATCATCCAGTATCTCTAAGAGCTTGAGCCCTACGGCACTGACCTCATCATCCGTCAGCTCTTCATTATGCAGTACCTTGGAGAATTCCATATACTGCTTCACTACCTCCTTGGGAGTAGGCGGGTAATTAACATCAAAATTAAGCAGAAGAAGTGACTGGGCGGGCGTAACGACCACCTCGGCTTCCTTCCTCTCCTGATAGCCTTTGTTAGACAGATAATAATAATATCCGACTACCATAAGAACCAGTATTAAGATGACGATAAAACCCTTCACTCCCTTGGGGCTTTTCATGACCGTCTCCTCCGGTTATCTATTCTTCAAAAAGAAGATCAACGCTTCTGCCGTCCTTCGCAACGACAGTTCTCTGGAATATCTTCTGTACTTCCCTTGTATATGCCTTGGGATTAGGCAGAGACGGGCTGTAGTGTGTAAGCCACATCTCCTTGACATCCGCTTTTTTTGCCATTTCCGCGGCTTCATAGAATGTCATGTGCTTATGCTCCTTGGCCTTGTCAAGCTTATCAGGCTCTCCGTACATGCCTTCGCATATGAACAGATCGGACTCCCTGGCATTCCTTACTATCGCCTCCGTGGGTCTTGTATCCGTGCAATACGTGATCTTAAGCCCCTTTCTTGCAGGTCCGAGCACCATATCAGGTGTATATATGCATCCGTCCTCCGCAATCACTTCCTCACCCTTCTGAAGCCTGTTCCAATATCTGACATCTATACCGGCGGTCTTGGCTCTCTCCACATCGAACCGTCCGCCTCTGTCGAGCTCGAAGGTATATCCGTAGCATGTTACATTATGACATACCTTATAGGCTCTGGCTCTTAAGCCGCATACCTCGAATTCCTCCTCATTGCCCGTAAGCTCCTTATACTCTATGGCAAAAGGCAGGTCTCTGGCGATCACCCTTATGGATTCCACCACCTTCTCCACGTTCTTAGGGCCAATTATAAGAAGAGGTTGGCTCCTCTCTGCGTTACCCATGGTAAGCAGCATTCCCGGAAGACCTGATATGTGGTCGGCATGAAAGTGTGTAAAGCATATCACATCTATAGGCTTAGGACTCCAGCCTTTCTCCTTAAGAGCTATCTGTGTACCCTCTCCACAGTCTATCAGTATGCTGTGTCCGTTATATCTCATCATCAGGGCCGTAAGCCATCTGTTGGGTAACGGCATCATACCGCCGGTTCCCAGTAGACACACCTCAATCATTACTCTTCTCCCCTTCTTTAAGCTCACGCTCCGCCTGTGATTGCCTGAGATATTCCGGAGCAAAAGAAGCCGCACTCACTCCCTTGCCCTCCCTGTACAGCTTAACCCCAAGACGACCTATGGATACAGCATTCTGCCTGTTAAGTCCCATAGGGGCATATGTATGTGCAACGGTCAGCTCATCATCCAGAGTCCGCCTGAACACAGGCACTCCATCCCCTAAGAATACAACGGGCTTACCCAGTTTGTTAATTCTTGATATAACTTCTCCGATATCGACCGCGCACTGGCTAAGCTCTGTCTCCATCTCATATCCGTACACATTATCATTAAGTGTCTTCCTGAAGCTGTATATACCCGTATAGGTCTGATTCCTTCTGGCATCCATTATGGGACAGACATAGCCGTCATGACCATAGCAGTTATACGCAAGTCCGTCCACCGTAGGTATCGGTATGACAGGGATATTAAGCGCACTTGCTATTCCTTTGGCGGTAGCTCCTCCTATACGAAGACCGGTGAAGGAACCCGGTCCGGCAGCTATGGCTACGGCTGTCGTATCCTTCTTATTCAGACCGGTCAGACGATACATCTCATCTATCATGGGTAAGAGCGTCTCGGAATGTGTCTTCTTAAGATTGACCGTATATTCCGCAACAGCTACATCATTCTCTTCATCTATTATCGCTGTCGAGGCCGTAAGCCCCGAACTGTCTATACATAGTATCATCTACTGCCTGATCCTCACTTTTTCCGGTGTCATATGTGTGGATATCATCTGTATCACATCATATCTCTTCTCACCAAGATCCTTCTTGGGGAATACCCACGCACTCTTAGGTCCGGTATACAACAGGATGCTCTGGTTGGTCGAACGGGCCTTGTACATCTTAGTCCACTCCACGCTTAAGCTCTCTTCTCCGGAGATTACCGTCACCCCCGTATCATCTAAGATATAGTGCAGCGGCTTCTTATATACGGGATTAAGAGCGGCCTGCTTACGCGCGCTAATATACAATGCCACCGGACTGTACAATATGATCACAAGCCCTGCGACAAGGTATGCCGGCTGCCTGTATGAAGCGAATACTATCAGGAAAAGGGCTCCCGCAGCCGTTCCCGTAATGCCTGCGATCCCCGTATACGTATGATACATATTGTAGTCATATAAAGCAGATGCCGTCATCTGCACATCAAATTCGCATTTCATATCCGTCTATGCTCCTAACAGCCTTTTTACGGTGTCCGCAGGTTCTCTCCCGCACACAAAAGGGCATAATAATACATACTACCCTAACTTACAATTATATAGGAAATACATGAATATCACAAGGAATAATTAAAAGGAGCTCCCGGATTATACAATTAAATCATTTCATTGTTACATATACACTATTGCATGTTCGGGATAAGGAATGTATAATGAATTTCGTTGCATGCGGCATTACAATATCTCTCAAAGAGCAGATGTTAGAACCCGCTTATATTAACTCGAGGCAGGGTGAGATTCCCGACCGGTAGTGATGATGCTATGTTGACTTCTACAGTCAATCAAAGTATCTTAGTCTGCGAACCGCCACAGGCGGCTGATGCGGTGAAATTCCGCAACCGACGGTACAGTCCGGATGGAAGAGGAGGATACAAATGAACACAGATCTTTTTACCACTGTTGCTCAGAACGCACTGTTCGTTCTGGAATTTTTGATTCTGGTTATCGCCGTTTTTCTCATTGCGTACCTTTTTGAAAAGTATTATGACAAAAAAGATACCGCCGCAGGCAAGACCCCGGAGAGGATACTCACGACCAAGAAGATAGTCGTTATCGGCATGTTCTCGGCAATAGCCACAGTCTTAATGGTATTCGATTTTCCGGTACCCTTCGCTCCGCCATTCTATAAGCTTGACTTCTCCGAGCTGCCGGCACTTATAGCCGGCTTCGCATACGGACCCGTAGCCGGCGTTATGGTGGAGTTTATCAAGATCGTTCTCAAGGTATTATTCAAGGGTACGTCAACGGCATTCGTCGGGGAATTGGCCAATTTCGTCATAGGCTGCGGACTTATCATACCGGCAGCGATGATATACCGCACAAATAAGACAAGGAAGTCCGCTGTGATCTCATGTATAGCCGGTACAGTGACCATAACCGTTGTAGGCTCACTGTTCAATGCGATCTATCTGCTTCCCGCATTCTGCAAGCTCTATGGCATGCCAATGGAGGCTATCATAGGCATGGGAACCAAGGTCAATGAAGCCATCACATCCGTTACGACCTTAGTTCTTCTGGCTGTTGCTCCGCTCAACCTTATCAAAGGACTTATCAACAGCCTTATTACAATGCTTATATACAAGCATCTTCGCAGATTCATTAAGTAGTCGGGATATAACGAAGAATACAGCGAATACAACAGCATACATAAGGCGCGCCCATTGTGCGCAAAATCGAGTAGGAGGAATTTCTCACAAGTGAGAAATTCCGACCTCTCACACCACCGTGCGTACCGTTCGGTACACGGCGGTTTCAATAATTGATGTGCACTGACTGGTACGCATTGGAAAGGTCATAGAACCCCCAACGTATCAGTCTTTCTTTTGTAAGAGCTCTGTTGAGTACTCCTGTCCC
>DGII01000011.1 GCA_002393095.1 Lachnospiraceae bacterium UBA3826
CCCAGAGACGGAAGATTCATCGAGGAGATCGGAACATACAATCCCAATACCGACCCTTCAGAGTTCAAGATTGATGAGGAGAAGGCTAAGAAGTGGCTCGCTAACGGCGCACAGCCCACAGAGATGGTAGGTAAGCTCCTTAAGCTTGCCAAGATCACAGAATAGTCGGATTAACTCGTCTTGGAGGTAAAAATGAAGGAATTAGTAGAAGTAATTGCCAAGGCTCTAGTAGATAACCCGGATGAGGTGGTTGTTGAAGAGAAGCAGGAAGGCCGTGGTATCACGATCTCACTGCATGTTGCCGATGGTGATATGGGCAAGGTGATCGGCAAGCAGGGCAGGATCGCCAAGGCTATACGTACCGTGGTCAAGGCAGCAGGGGATGGCAGCAAGCAGAGAATAGATGTGGAAATAGGCTGATGGGAGCTGACAGACTGCGTATCGGAGTCGTAACATCGCCACATGGTGTACACGGTGAAGTGAAGGTGTATCCTACGACAGATGATGTAAAAAGATTCTCAAGGCTTAAGACCGTGATACTTGGTATGGAAGGAGAGGGGACGACACTTCATGTCAGATCCGTCAAATACCACAAGAACATGGTGATCATGGGCTTTGATGAGTTAAACTCAATGGATGAAGCCGAGAAGCTGCGAGATAAGGACCTTAGCGTGAACAGGGATGATGCCATCAGGCTTAAGAAGGACGAATACTTTGTGGCGGATCTGATCGGCATGAGGGTAGTGACCGACATAGGTACTGACGGTGAGCTTACGGATGTGATGCATACGGGAGCCAATGATGTATATGTCGTTAAGCTCGATGATGGAAGGGAGCTTCTGCTTCCTGCAATAGCGGATTGTGTCCTTGATGTTGACACTGCTTCATCGGTTATGAAGGTGCATGTACTGCCCGGCTTGTTGGACCGGTAAGCTTGTGTATACCGGAATGGAGGGATAGAGTGAATTTCCATATAATGACCCTTTTTCCCGAACTCATAGATGGTGTAGCCAAGACAAGCATACTCGGAAGGGCGATACAGAAAGACCTGATATCCGTGAATGCTGTGGATATAAGGACATATACCGATAATAAGCATGGAAGAGTCGATGACTATACCTACGGCGGCGGTGCGGGAATGCTTATGCAGGCACAGCCCATATACGACTGCCATCAGGCGATAGTTGAGGCTATCCGTGATAAGGAAGGCGCAGTCGCACCCTTTAATGCCGTTAGTGACAGCTATAACGAGGGCCGCAGAATAAGGACTGTATATATGACACCTCAGGCACCCGTGTTCACTCAGGAGAAAGCTAGGGAGCTGGCAGACGAAGAGGATATCATCTTCTTATGCGGACACTATGAGGGCGTGGATGAGAGAGTCCTTGAAGAGATAGTCACGGATTATATATCCATAGGTGATTATGTGCTTACCGGAGGGGAATTGCCTGCACTTGTATGTGTGGATGCCATAGCGAGACTTGTACCGGGGGTGCTCGGTAACGGAGAAAGCTACGAGACGGAATCCTTCGATGATGGATTGCTTGAGTATCCGCAATATTCCAGACCGGAGATATGGAGGGGCAGAGAGGTTCCGCCGGTTCTTCTGTCCGGACATCATGCCAATGTGGAGAAGTGGCGTCATGAACAGAGTCTTATAAGGACGAAGGAGAGACGTCCTGATCTGTATGAGGCATATATGAAGGCGCATGAGGATGATGAAAGAGCTAAAAAGCGCCGTAAAAATAATACTTGATTAGAAAAAAACAATATGGTATACTACCATAGTCGCTATTATAGATGGTCCTCTGTCACGGTATGAGCGTGATAAGAACATCCATTATGGATAAGGAGATTATTATGAATAACGAGATCATTAAGGAGATCGAAGCTGCCGAGCTTAAGGCAGAGGTACCGGAGTTCAACGTTGGAGACACCGTTAAGGTACATAATAAGATCAAAGAGGGTAACAAGGAGCGTATCCAGATATTCGAGGGCACTGTCATCAAGAGACAGGGCGGAAGCAATCGTGAGACATTCACAGTCCGCAAGAACTCTAACGGTGTAGGTGTTGAGAAGACATGGCCCTTACATTCACCCAATGTTGAGAAGTTGGAAGTGGTACGCAAGGGTAAGGTAAGACGCGCTAAGCTGTTCTACTTAAGAGACAGGGTTGGTAGGTCTGCTAAGGTTAAGGAAGTTATCAAGTAATTGATGATACGGATCTGATATGGAAAGCGATGCTATGAACGGCATCGCTTCTTTTATGATATTGTGTTATTATACTATAGTAAATAAAAGGGCAACAGGGTAAGCCTCGGATTAAGGGATGATATGAGCAGACGCAACTCTCAGGGACTTAACTTCAGAAAGAAAAGATTCAAGCTGGAAAGTGACAATCTGCGTGAGGTCTCAAGCTATGTATTCGGGATGATCGCAGCCATAGCCCTTGCTTTTTTTGTAATATACAACTGGGGGCACAAAACCGGAGTGATCGGCTCCAGCATGGAGACGGCGCTTTATAACGGACAGACAATATACATAAGCAGGTTCACATATCTGCTCAGCAAACCGCGAAGAGGAGACATAGTCGTATTCCTTCCCAACGGCAACCAGCACACGCACTACTATGTAAAGCGTGTAGTGGGTGTGCCGGGAGATACGATACAGATAACAGGCGGAATACTGTATGTGAACGGAGAGCCGGAGGAAGATGAAAAATATGATTTGATAGAGGACCCCGGAGTGGCGGAGAATCCTATCCTGCTTGAGCAGGATGAGTACTTCGTACTTGGAGACAACCGCAACAGCGGTGAGGATTCAAGGTCGGGCAACATTGGCCCGGTAAGCAGGGACCTGATAGAGGGAAGAGCATGGTTCAAGCTCACTAAGGATGAATCAAAGTTCGGATTGATCAAAAGAGGAGAAAAGAAGTGAATTATCAGTGGTATCCCGGACATATGACGAAAGCCGTCCGTCAGATGCAGGAAGATATTAAGCTTATAGATCTTATCATAGAGATCGTTGATGCCAGAATTCCGTTAAGCAGCCGTAATCCGGATATCGATGAACTTGGCAGGGGCAAGTTAAGGATAGTACTGCTTAATAAGGCAGATCTTGCAGATCCGGCGGTAAACGGTAAGTGGATAGAGTATTTTGCACAAAAGGGGATATATGCTCTTGAGATCGATTCAAGGAGCGGTGCCGGGATAAAGGGTATCAGGCCCACGGTATTAAAGGCATGTGAAGAGAAGCTTAAGAGAGACAGGGAAAGAGGAATAAAGAACCGGCCCATAAGGGCTATGGTCGTGGGCATACCCAATGTCGGAAAATCCACTTTTATTAACAGTCTGAGTGGGCGTGCTGTCACCAAGACCGGCAATAAGCCCGGTGTGACCAAAGGCAGGCAGTGGATCAAGACCGGAAAGGAGCTGGAGCTTTTGGATACTCCGGGAATCCTCTGGCCGAAATTTGAAGATAATGATACCGGGATGAGACTGGCATTTATCGGCTCCATCAATGATGAGATAATCGTGATGGAAGAGATGGCAGTGGATTTCATCCGTTATCTCGATACTATATATCCGGATGCGATCACGACATATTACGGTATACCCTCTGATATAAAAAGAGATCATCATCTGTTGGAGGCCATCGGCAGGAAGAGAGGGTGTCTTAAGGCCGGAGGCGAAATAGATACGGCTAAGGCCGCAAGAATGCTAATAGATGATTACAGGGCAGGACGCATGGGAAGAATGTCACTTGAAAGACCGTGACGGGATGTTATCTGTAAGAAAAGGAAGGGAAGATAATGGAAAAAAAAGAAAACAATGCGCTTAAAAAGGGCGGACTCTTACGAGAGGTATTGGGTACGAGTATATATATACTTGTAGTACTGTTAGTGGCCTATATAGTAGTACATTATGTGGGACAGAGGACGGAAGTGATCGGAGAGAGCATGGAATATACTCTTATGGACGGAGATAATCTTCTGGTGGATAAGCTAAGCTACAGGTTCAAGGACCCTGAACGCTTTGATATAGTTGTATTTCCTTACCGATATGACAAGCATACATATTATATAAAGCGCATCATAGGTCTGCCCGGAGAGAGCGTACAGATAGATGAGGACGGCAATATATTCATTAACGGAGAGAAGCTTGAAGAATACTATGGCAGAGAGGTGATCAAGAATCCTGAGAGAGCCATAGAACCTGTGCTTTTAGGCGAGGACGAGTACTTTGTACTTGGAGATAACCGTAACAATTCAAGAGACAGCCGTTGGGAGGATGTGGGCAATATCAAGAAAAGCGAACTTACCGGCAAGGTATGGATAAGGATATATCCTTTCAGGGAGTGGGGAAAGGTCAGATGACAAGGACAGAAGAAAAAGCCATCGAAAGAGCAAGAAGGGCTGAGGAAAAGCTTAAAAAAGAACGGGAGAGGATAGAGAATCTTAAGGTATATGAAAGAGAATATGAGAAATACGGTCTCATATGCGGTATAGATGAGGTGGGAAGAGGACCTCTTGCGGGACCTGTGGTTGCGGGAGCCGTCATCCTTCCCAAAGATTGCGATATATTGTATATCAACGATTCCAAGAAGCTCTCTGAGAAAAAAAGAGAAGAGCTCTATGATGTGATAATGGATAAGGCTGTGGCTGCCGCCGTAGGATATGCTTCTCCGGAGAGAATAGATGAGATCAACATATTGCAGGCAACCTATGAAGCTATGCGCTCAGCTATCAATAATCTGTCCGTAAGACCCGATATATTATTAAACGATGCAGTTACCATACCGGGTGTTGAGATAAAACAGGTGCCCATAATCAAGGGAGATGCCAAGAGTATATCCATAGGTGCCGCAAGTATCATTGCCAAGGTCACAAGAGACAGACTTATGGTAAAGTATGAAGAAGTCTTTGCGGGGTATGATTTTGCCTCGAACAAGGGATACGGCACGGCAGCGCATATCAAGGCGCTTAAGGAGCTTGGGCCATGCCCGATACACAGAAGAAGCTTCATTGGCGGTCTGCTTAAGTAGATATGAGGTTATATGGCGATTAATCTGCTTAATAATTCAATAGGGAATATACATAACGGCAACGGTTCGATACAGACAGGTAATGCCGGCGGTACTTCTGCGCTCATGCGTCAGGCGGCCGCGGCGATCCTTAAGGAGACAGCGGGACTGTCTGCGGGCGATACCATACAGGGACAGCTTGTGAGCAAGGACGGAAGCAGCATAGAATTGCTGCTTGGCAATAATGCCAGACTCACGACCATGCTTGAGCAGGATATGAACCTGTCTCTGGGTCAGTTGTTGTCTTTTGAGGTTAAGAGTAATCAGGGAGGTCAGCTTACGTTGCGGCCTCTTTTTGCCAATATGAGCAATTCCTCAACCATAATGTCGGCGCTTGATGCAGCAGGCATAGCGGCCAATGATACGACAATAGAGATGGTTGATACCCTTATGCAAAATGGTATGCCGGTCAATAAGGAGCTGCTTAATACCATTAACCGTGAGCTGTCCATGTATCCGGATGCGGATGTGTCGGATATCATAATGCTGCATAAGATGGACATCCCTGTTAATGAAGGCAATGTAAGACAGATGCATCTGCACAATAACAATAACCAGTGGATGATGGAGAGCGTGTCAGATTCGGCATCAGAGCTTACGGGACTGCTTACGGATGCGTTGCTTAAGGGCGGAGAGGATGCGCAGAATATCATGGCAGGACTTAAGCAGCTTCTTCCGCCTATGGATGGACAGGCTGAGGATATAGCACATACAGGAGCGGACGGAGAGCTTTCACAGAGTGTTACAGGAGGTGTGGGTCCGAATACTGAGGGCGGTGTGAGCACGGCGATAGCTGCGGACAGTGATGTATCGCAGATGACAGATATAAGTAAGGGAGCTTTGGATGCGCAGGCTGCCACAGACAAGCCCGCTCAAAATATCGGGGCAGGGAACGCAGACAGTGCCATGACGGATGTAAAAGCAGCGGATGGCAGTGCGGATACGAATGCTGACGGCCGCGTGATCAGTAAGTTCAATGTATTCGACAAGCTGTCAGAGTTAAAGCCCGAAGAGCTTAATAAACCGGAGATAAAGGCACAGATTAAGAATGCCGTGACCGAACTGTTAAAAGACAATATGCTGATGAAGCCCGAAGATATTAAGGAAGATAAGTTCGTGCAAAAGTACTATGAGCGGACGATGAATCTGGCTGACGGTCTTGAGAAGCTTATGCAGCAGAACGGTAAAAGCGATGCGGATTTCACCAGATCGATGACGAACATGAAGGAGAATACTACCTTCATGAATCATATTAATGACATGTATAATTATGTCCAGCTTCCGCTTAAGATGAATGAGGCTCAGGCTAACGGCGATCTGTATGTCTATGCGCGTAAGAAAGGGAGAAGCGGCGAAGGTGAGGACGGCAGGCTGACCGCACTTTTGCATCTGTCCATGGAGCATCTGGGCAATATGGATATATTCTTAACTCTTACCGAAGGACAAAAGCTTAATACGAAATTCACTCTTGAAAAGGAAGAGATGATCGATTTCATAGCCTCGCACATAGATGAGCTTAATGCAAGACTTGAAAAGAAGGGCTATAATGTCGGAACGGTAGTGACTCATAAGGACGGGCCGGATAAAACGGTTATAGAGAATATCACGGGGGATGAGAATAATATACTGCTAAGTACGCAGAGCTTTGATGCCAGGGCTTAAGAGATTAACAAAAACTATCAGCTCACAGCAAGGGCTGTTTCGCTGTGTTTTTGTAGAATCTCAACGTTTCGCCAAAGGCGAAACGTACGGGGCGAAACGTATGAGGCGAAACGAACGAGATGAAATGAGTGAGGCGAAACGAATGAGGCGAAATGAACGAGGCGAAATGAACGAGGCGAAACGAATGAGGCGAAACGAACGATAAGGGGAGTTGTATGAATACAAGGGAGATAGGGAAGTTTTATGAGGATGCGGCTGCGGAATATCTTAAAAACCACGGTATAGTAATCCTTGACAGGAATGTGGTGTGCGGCAGGATCGGCGAGATAGATATAATCGGAAGGGAAGAGGAGAGTAATACTCTCATCTTTTTCGAGGTAAAGTACAGGAAGAACCATAATGTCGGATACCCGGAGGAATCGGTGGATAAAAGAAAGCAGGGTAAGCTGCGCAGATGCGCGGAATACTATCTGGCATACAGACATACAGACGGCTATGTGCGCTTTGATGTTATAGCCGTGGAAGATGAAGAGATAACATGGTATAAGAACGCTTTTTAGTCAGCCTTAAGAAATACTTAATTCTTTTGCTGACTTTTTCTTTGGAAATGTGTGATTTAATGGATAGAGTAGAGAAAGGACCCGACTATGATTAAGATTCTGGTGTGTGATGATGAAAAAGAGATAGTGGATGCTATCGAGATATACCTTGAGCAAGAGGGCTTCAGCGTTGTGAAGGCGTATGACGGTGAACAGGCTCTTAAGGTGCTTAAGGAGAATACGGATGTGCAGCTTGCCATTATAGATATAATGATGCCAAAGCTCGATGGAATCCACGCATGTAAGAAGATCAGGGAGTACAGCAGTATACCGATTATATTCCTTACTGCCAAGTCCGAGGATGCGGATAAGATATTGGGGCTTAATATCGGCGCGGACGACTATGTTACCAAGCCATTTAACCCGTTGGAGCTTGTGGCAAGAGTAAAATCCAACGTAAGACGATATACCAAGCTTGGTGCAGCCGTAGAGGACGAGAACGGGATAATCAAGGTAGGAGGACTTCTCATCAATGATGAGAATAAGGAAGTGACGGTAGACGGAGAGGAAGTTAAGCTTACACCTATCGAGTACAATATCCTGCTGCTGCTTGCGAAGAATCCGGGAAGGGTATATTCAATAGACCAGATTTATGAGAATATCTGGGGAGAGGAACCTCTTGGAGCGGATAATACGGTTGCGGTGCATGTACGTCATATCAGAGAGAAGATAGAGATCAATCCCAAAGAGCCTAAGTACTTAAAGGTTGTATGGGGAGTCGGCTACAAGGTTGATAAGGTTTGACTAAAGCAAGGGAGGAAGAGTAAGTGAAGATTAAGAAGAAAAGCTATACGGTGCTATTCACCGTAATAAGCAGTGCAGTTGCCCTAATTGTGGCAGCTGCGGCAATAACGGCATACAATGCGTCGACCATAACCTATGATATCGGCAAGACAAGCTCAAGGACAGTATTCGTGGGGGATTTTGACAGAAGCGGAGTTGCTTTTGAAGACTCCGGCATATTCGCCGATGCATACAAGGATATGGTCTGTGATATAACCAGAATGTGTGTGATAAGGAACCAGATGGAGACTGACGGAGCCTATGACGCGAATAAGGAGATAGACATATACCAGTACGCCAACAGATATAAGGACACCTTCGTATCGGATGCATATATGGATATGGGAAGCATGCAGGTTAAGGCCGCTGACAGTCAGGATGAAAGCTCCTTTAAGCTTAGCTATAAGCTGGATGACCTTATCAAATGGGGCAATTACGGCTTCGATCTGATGCCTGTCATGGGAACGCAGGCGCAGCTTGACGCATACTTTTATTCCATAATCAATGATGTGAGCATGGGCGATGTGGCAACGGAGAATGAAACTATACATTATTCTTCCGGAGATGCGGTATGGCTCTTTGATGAAGAAAATGAAATGGAAGGTGAAGAAGGAATATATACGGAATACGTACTTGTCGAGAGATATAAGCCTGTAGGGGGCAAGAGCCTCATTGACTGTGTATCGAATCGCAGGGAGTACAGAAATCTTATAAGGAATCTGTGCATATCGGCCTGTGATCTGTTCAATAATTACAGTGAATATGTGGAATATCTTGATGTATACGGTAACGGCCCGGCCAATATGACCAATATAATGTACTGTTATCAGATGAACGATGCAGATGGCAGGAGTGTAAGGTATTCCAATCTGCCTCAGGATGTTAAGAGAATGAGTAACGATGAATTGTCCAGACTGTTCTCAGGGCAGGTCAAGTATATATGCTATAATCCTGACAGGCTTCAGACCGCAACCAATATAGACGGTGTGACATCGGTATTCATGAAGGATATGATAGGGACATATAATTATTCCTTTGCGGAGGGGTCAAGGGTATGGCTCGGATTTGACGGTGAATATAAGGCTGATGACGGATTCGCCAAACTTAAGAACGAATACAATAAGACAGGTGCTTTATTTGTACCGGCATGTGTAATGGGAATATCCGCATTGGCTGCATACATCATATTACTTATCCTCATGACCGTACAGGCAGGCAAAGTGACCATAATCGAGGAGAACGGAGAGAAATATGATACATTAAGAGCTGCCAAGTGGGATAAGATACCTATAGAGCTGTATGCCATAATAGTATCCTGTGTCGTGGGATGTGTAATAGGTATGCTAGTATTCGCATACGATACGACCTACCCGTGGATAACAAAAGGCGGGATCACTAATATGATATATATCATATGGGGAGCACTGGCTGTAGTATGCAGTGCCGTAATGGTGCCTCTGTATCTTATGCTGGTGCGTAAGATAAAGTGCAGGCTTATGTGGAACGGTTCCGTGATCAAGTGGTGCTCGGACAGGGTAAAGAAAGGCGTGGTCGACCTGTATGACAACGGACAACTGGCTGTAAGGATGTGGCTTCCGTACCTTGTTTTTCTTGCACTTAATCTTGTCCTGGTATTACTCGGAGTGGGAGGAATCATCATAGCCTTCATAATAGATATACTTGTAGGGATATGGATATATAAGGATGCCAGAATAAGGAATGATATAGTGGCAGGCATATCAAGGATATCGGACGGCGAGATAACTCATAAGGTGGATACGACAGGAATGCACGGAGACAATCTGGCGCTTGCCGGTGCTGTCAATAAGATAGGAGACGGCATAAGCAAGGCTGTCAATACATCCATGCGCGACGAGAAGATGAAGGCGGATCTTATAACCAATGTAAGCCATGATATCAAGACTCCCCTTACATCCATCATCAATTACGTGGATCTGCTTAAGAGAGAGAATATCGAGGATGAGAAGATACGCGGATATGTGGATATACTGGATCAGAAGTCGCAGAGGCTTAAGCAGCTTACGGATGATCTTGTAGAAGCCTCTAAGATTAGTTCGGGTAATATATCTCTTAATATTGAGAAGATTAATTTCGTGGAGCTCATACACCAGTCCGTAGGCGAATTCTCAGAGAAATTCGAAGAGAAGGGGCTTAAGACCATGCTAAAGCTTCCGTCCGAGCCGACATATATCATGGCGGACAGCAGAGGCATATACAGAGTGGTAGAGAATCTATACAACAATATATACAAGTATGCCCTTGAGGGAACGAGAGTGTATATTGATATGGTGTCGCAAAAAAGCGGTAAAGAGGGCGATAAGGGCACGGAGATCAGGCTTCTGGTCAAGAATATATCCGCAGATCCTCTTAATATAAGTGCCGAAGAGCTGACGGAGAGATTCATGAGAGGTGATGAGTCCCGTAAGACGGAGGGCTCAGGACTCGGACTGTCGATAGCCAAGAGTCTGACAGAAGCAATGGGAGGAAGCTTCGACATATCCTTGGACGGTGACTTGTTCAAAGTGGTTCTTACTTTTGCAGCGGCATAAGAAGAACTAAAAAGTCTCTGTCATCTATTGCGAAAAAGAAGATAAGATGATACATTTAAGTGGTGTTATGCCATAGTGTCATATTGGTAATATGATCATGGCAGGCACCACTTTATCGTTATAAGGAAGAACCTGTATGCCTAATTTGGAAGAACTTAAATACAAATTACCGGTGGCTCCGCTTGAGATAGCCGTACTGGACAATGCCAGAATGCTTGCCAATGACATAGATAAGCATCTGGTGGAGACAAGAAGAAGAGAAAAAGGAAAATTCGCATCAGATCCGGCCATGCACGGATATATGAGGGACAGCTATCTGTGTAAGGTAAGATGTCCCAGATTCGGTACGGGTGAGGCCAAGGGGATATTCGATGAGTCGGTAAGAGGTAAGGATCTGTTCATAATCACTGATGTGACCAATAACAGTATTACTTACAGAATGAATAATTTCGTCAATCATATGAGCCCTGACGATCATTATCAGGATCTTAAGAG
>DGII01000071.1 GCA_002393095.1 Lachnospiraceae bacterium UBA3826
CCATACGCTGAACTTCTGATGTTCCCTCGTAAATCTCTGTAATCTTGGCATCACGCATCATTCTCTCTACATCATACTCCTTGATGTAGCCGTATCCGCCGTGAAGCTGTACAGCCTTGGTAGTAACCTCCATAGCAACCTCTGCCGCATATAACTTAGCCTGAGCAGCCTCGAAGGAATAAGATACCTTCGGATTAGACTTGTACTCATCCTTCTTCCTTGCAGCCTTGTATACTAAGAGCTTAGCTGCCTCAACCTTGGTAGCCATGTCAGCAAGCTGGAACTGTGTGTTCTGGAAAGCGCCGATGGCCTTGCCGAACTGCTTACGCTCCTTAACATAGTTGATAGTGGTCTCAAGAGCACCCTCTGCAAGTCCGAGAGCCTGAGAAGCGATACCGATACGTCCGCCGTCAAGCGTATGCATTGCTATATTGAAGCCCTTACCCTGCTGGCCTAAAAGATTCTCCTTAGGGATACGGCAGTCTGTGAAGATGAGTTCGTATGTAGAAGAGCCGCAGATACCCATCTTATTCTCCTTGGTACCGAATGTGAATCCGGGCGTACCCTTCTCTACGATGAAGGCTGATATCTCCTTCATCATCTTACCGCGCTTCTCGACCTTGCCTGTTACTGCGAAGATAACATATACATCCGCTTCCTTACCGTTGGTGATGAAGCACTTGGAACCGTTGAGTACCCACTCGTCGCCGTCAAGTACAGCCTTGGTCTGCTGACCCTGAGCGTCTGTACCTGCACCGGGCTCTGTAAGACCGAAAGCACCGAGCTTCTCACCCTTGGCAAGAGGCACTACATACTTCTGCTTCTGCTCCTCAGTACCGAATGTAAGGATAGGATCGATACAAAGTGATGTATGTGCCGATACGATAACACCTGTCGTACCGCATACCTTAGACAGCTCCTCAACACACATAGCATATGTAAGTGTATCACAGCCCTGTCCGCCGTACTCCTTGGGTACGGGAATACCCATGAAGCCGTATCTAGCCATCTTGTCTACTGTCTCTCTGGGAAAACGATGCTGTTCATCGATCTCCTGTGCAAGCGGCTTTACTTCGTTCTCGGCGAAATCCTTGAAAAGCTGCTTCGCCATCTCATGTTCCTTTGGTAAAGTAAAATCCATGATTTTTATTCCTCCGTAAAAAAATGTATTAATGAATCAGCGATGTAACCGGTTATTACTTATCTACCGGTACCTTGCCGCCGTCAGCATAGTTATAGAAACCGATGCCTGTCTTCACACCAAGCTGCTTAGCTCTGACCATCTTGCGAAGAAGAGGACATGCACGATACTTGGGATCGCCTGTCTCCTTATAGATAACATCCATTATAGCAAGGACGATATCAAGACCTACATAATCACCAAGCTCAAGGGGACCCATGGGATGATTGCAGCCAAGCTTCATTGCCGTATCGATACCCTCGATATCAGATACACCCTCTGCGTATACTGTGATACCCTCATTGATAAGGGGGATAAGTATCCTGTTGACTACGAATCCGGGAGCCTCGTTGACCTGAACGGGAGTCTTGCCGAGATCCTTTGATATCTCATTGATCTTGTCTACAAGTTCCTTAGGAGTGTTAGCTCCGGCTATAACCTCTATAAGCTTCATAACAGGTGCTGGATTGAAGAAGTGCATACCTACTATGGGCTTGGGAAGTCCTGCACCGATCTCTGTGATAGAGAGTGATGATGTATTGGATGCGAATACACAATCAGGATTCTTCACGATATTCTCCATGAGATTCTTGAAGCACTCCTTCTTGATATCCATAACCTCAAGCGCTGCCTCTACGATAAGATCCGCATCTACGCAGATATCGTTAAGACCTGTCTTGAACTTGGCCATGATCGCATCAGCCTCAGCCTGTGTCTTCTTCTCCTTGGCTACTAACTTATCCATAGCCTTCTGTACCTTAGCCTTGCCGCCGTCAGCGTACTCCTGCTTGATATCACATAAGTAGACTGTATCTACCTTGTCGCACTGTGCGAATGCCTGTGCGATTCCGGAACCCATTGTTCCTGCACCGATAACTCCAACCTTCATTTGATTTCCTCCTAATGTATTATTGAAAAATAGTGTCTGCTGATTCTTTCTCTGTCCTACTTACTAGCAGTTCTTAAACGGCTCCTTGACCTTCTCCTTATTCTTATCAAGGAAGAATTCCATACCGTATCTCTGATCTGCTGTCTCGAAGCAGTCACCGAAGAGTCTCTCTTCGAGTGCAACCGCATCTTCTATGCCAAGTTCAATTCCCTCGTTGATAGCCTTCTTGCAGTTGCGAACCGCGATCGGAGCATTCTTGGCGATGCCTGATGCCATCTTAAGTGCTGCTCCCATAAGCTCTTCCTGAGGATATACCGCATTGACAAGTCCGATACGAAGTGCCTCGTCAGCCTTGATATTGCGGGCAGTATAGATCATCTGCTTAGCCATTCCGGGTCCTACAAGACGGGCAAGTCTCTGTGTACCGCCGAATCCCGGTGTGATGCCAAGCCCCACCTCAGGCTGTCCGAATACTGCATTGTCTGAGCATATCCTTATATCACAGCTCATTGATATCTCACAGCCGCCGCCAAGCGCGAATCCGTTGACCGCTGCTATAACAGGTACAGGGAAGCTCTCGATCTTAAGGAATACATCATTACCCTTCTTACCGAATGCCTCACCCTCTGCCTTAGTAAGTGTAGACATCTCGCCTATATCGGCTCCTGCCACGAACGACTTCTCTCCGGCTCCTGTAAGGATCACGCATCTGATCTTATTCACATCAATGGCATCGAATGTGGCATTAAGCTCATCAAGTACCTGTGAATTAAGTGCATTAAGCGCTTTCTCGCGGCTGATGGTAACTATGGCTACCTCACCCTGCTCCTCATACTTAATAAATTCCATAATCCTTTTCCTTTCGTGATAACTTATCATTACACAGCACAAGCAGCCGACTCATCGGCTGCTTCCGCATTATATACATATACTATTCTCTCTCAACTATCGTTGCACAGCCCATGCCGCCGCCGATACACAGAGTAGCAAGACCCTTCTTGGCATCCTTCTTAACCATCTCATGAAGCAGGGTTACAAGGATACGTGCGCCTGATGCTCCTACGGGATGTCCGAGGGCAATAGCACCGCCGTTGGGGTTAAGCTGCTTATCAACATCTATACCGAGATCCTTACCTACTGCAACAGACTGAGCTGCGAATGCCTCATTAGCCTCGATGATGTCAAAGTCTTCGATCTTATAGCCGGCCTTAGCCATAGCCTTCTTGGTAGCTGCTACAGGTCCGATACCCATGATAGTAGGATCTACACCTGCAAGCGCACCTGCTACGAAGGTAGCCATAGGCTTAACACCGAGCTCCTTAGCCTTATCCTCGCTCATGATGACAAGTGCTGCCGCACCGTCGTTGATACCTGATGCATTACCTGCTGTAACCACACCGTCGGGATTAAGGGGCTTAAGCTTAGCCAGACCCTCCATCGTAGAGCCTGCTCTCGGTCCCTCATCTGTATCGAATACAACTACTTCCTTCTTCTTCTTAACCTCTACGGGAACTATCTCATCCTTGAAGGCGCCGCTCTCGATAGCCGCACAAGCCTTCTGCTGGCTCTTAAGTGCGAACTCGTCAAGCTCTTCTCTTGTGAGGTTCCACTGCTTAGCCACATTGTCCGCCGTTGTGATCATATGATAATCATTGAATGCATCCCAGAGCGCATCCTTTACCATGGTATCAACCAGCGCGCCCTGACTCTGGCTCGGCCATGTCATTCTGTAGCCGTAACGCGCATTGGGAAGTGCGAAAGGTGCCATTGACATGTTCTCCATACCGCCTGCAACCACTACATCTGCATCACCTGCCATGATCATCTGTGCTGCCTGATTGACACAGTTAAGACCCGAACCGCAGACTACATTAGTCGTAACAGCGGGTACTTCAATAGGAAGTCCTGCCTTGATTGAAGCCTGTCTTGCAACATTCTGTCCGAGACCTGCCTGAATAACGCAGCCCATATATACATGCTCTACATCGGTAGGCTGTATACCTGCTCTCTTGATTGCTTCCTTGATCACGATTGCTCCGAGTTCTGCTGCCGGTGTGGTGCTGAGTGAACCGCCCATTGTACCGATGGCAGTACGACATGCACTTGCGATAACTACTTTCTTTGCCATTTTCATGACTCCTTTCGTTAATGAGATATTAATGATTAAAGATTGTTATTTTTTTATCATTGTCGTGCTTTATTATTCTATCATAGGCAGTTTGCTTTTGCAATTAGAAATGCATTATATATGAAAAAAAGCCCATATCGGGCTTTTTCTACATAAGCGAACCGCCGGACGAACCGTTGATGACGAACTTCTCCTGCTGCACCATCATACGTATCTTGGCTTTATCAACGCCTGTTGCCTGTGCTATCTGCACAACCGTGGCACCCGGATACTCCTCTAAGAAGTGACGCACCTTGCCGTAATCATCATATATCTTCTTATCACAGCTTCGGCAAAAATACTCTCCAAGCCCCTTATAATCCAACGCATGTCCGCATTCGGGACACGACTTTAATTTTCTGTCCAGATTCAATCCGCCAAAATCCATCTTATTTCCCGCTACATACAATATCCTGCTCTAATACCCCGCCGGATATCCGTATGTCAACTCCTGTCCATATAACTGCTCTGATATATAACTGCTCTGAGTCTGACTGCTCCGAGTCTGACCGCTCCAAGTCTGACTACTCTAATATGATATCACTAATAACGCTTTACGACAAACCCGATTATTAAATCTTTGCACCTTGCCTGTAGCTCTATCCCTTAAGATACTCCATAAGAGCGGGAATGGATCTGTAGCCGTCATAGTATCCGAGTCTGTACAGATGACCCAGACGCTCCATATTGCCGTCTATACGTCCTACCTTCACATGCTCCGACGGAGCCAGCACGAAGGCTCTGCCCGCAGCATCCAGCCAGTCTATCTCACCGCACTGCCTGTTATAGCGGTCATTGCTCGCAAAAAGAGCATCCGCAAAATCGGGGTAGTCCTTATATACTCTGTATGGAAGTCTGCTGTCCGTCACCTTCTTGCGGTATCCCGTCTCTCTGGTCTTGACGATCACTATCTTCTCATAGCCCTCATCCAATGCCCATTCATACGGTATCTTGCAGGAACACCCTCCGTCAAGATAGGGCTTGCCATCTATATATACCATCGGAGATATATAGGGCATTGAAGCCGATGCCTTGATAGCCGCCATTATATCAGTACATTCATCCCTGTCAAAAAACTCTGCCCTGCCCGTAGTGCAATCAGTCGCCACTGCCACATAACGCTGCTTACCCGAATAGAACCTGTCTCTGTTAAAGGGCTCTATTGTATTGTAGGTATCTAAGAGAAAATCTATGCTTAAGATACTGTGGCTGTTCTTAATTGCCTTACCGCCCACATACTGCGAGCTGTGCCTGTAGCCGAGATTCACTCTTGCAGATCGGCCTATCTGCCCGGACACGTAGTTCATACCCGCAAGCGCTCCCGCACTCACGCCTATCACACATGACAGATTGATGCCGTGTCGCATCCATGCATCCATCACACCCTGATTATACAGACCCCTGAAGGCGCCGCCCTCAAGCACCAGACAGCCCTCCGTGATCCTGTCGGATGCAATTCCGTCAGGTATCATATCATATTTTGAATATCTCTTCATCCTCATATCTTGTCTCCGCAGACCTGCGCAAAGCAGGATTCATTCCACAGAGTATATCATCCCGTCCCTGTATATATAGGAAGCATGCCATGTACTTACAAGCTCATCCGTAGCCTCATCCGACATATTGTCGTCATAGCTTGCATAGACTGTAGCTATAGGTGCAGCCTCATAGCTTATATATGTGTCATTGACCCAGTGTATTCTGCTTCCGTCTCTTAGGAACAACACTCTGTGATTCAAGATTCTATCATATTCTTCATCAGAAAGCGAGTTCAAATACGCGATATACTCTTGACCTTCCGGGTCAATCATACTCTCCCTTGACTCAATGTCCGCTTCGATATCGCTTCTGTAGCCGTGAAGCATGTATCCGTAGGCGGGATAATCGGTTGTGCACAGTATGAAAGCAGTGAATATACCAAGGAGTACTAAGCCCCTGCCATATTCAGACGGTACAGTCTGCCTTAAGCCATTAACCTGTTCCTGTCCTACAGCATGCTTCACTCCGGCACCGGCATCCGATGCCGCGCACATAAGCAGCATGAATGTACCTATGGTAAAAGGCGCGCCGTATCTGGATATGGATATGGCCATAACCTCCGATGAACCGTACTGTGTCTCTGTAGCGAATATGCTCATATGACTTAAGAGGACTATCACATATATGATCGTTCCCGTAAGTATGGTATATATAAGGAAGATACGGGCTGCTTTCTTATTGACCTTATCGGTCAGGATAAGGTATACGGCTAAGCCTGTCAGTATCACGAACATGACAAAAGCCGATATATCAGGCAGCCATGTATGTGCCGTGTGCATAGGCTCCTTAATAAAGCCCTCTATATAGAACCTAAGCTTATCCGAAGCATCCTCCGGCATTCTGATGCCACCGCCTGTCACAGTCTTGGCAGCCGCTCCCGTAAGCTTGGCTATACGCCTGTTAATAAGACAGTTACACCACCAGCTTCCCTGAAATATATATATGACCGCAGCCGTCACTATGACTGAGCGTCCCTTTGCATTCCTCTCCTTAGTGCCTCTGCCGGCAACTGACAGAGCTGTCATAAGCATCACTGCGAATGTCACCCAGATAAATCCCGTGTTCTTACACAGAGCTGTCACGGAACCATATAGTGCCACCCTGATATAAGGAATACAGGATGACTTACGGATTCCCGACAGACGATCAGCGGGAGTATTGTGACTTATCGGGTCAATATATTCTCCGTTACCTGAGGCTTCATATATAGCCATGAGCATCGCACCGTATACTATTCCCATAGTCACATCCGCACAGGCGCCGTAGCTCCACACATCATTGACTATACCGGGAATAAACATTATACAGCACATCCATATGAGCCTTATCAATGCCATGACCGCTCTGTGTATGAAGCCCTCTGTCTTTATCCCCGCCTTATACAGACATACTGCCTTATCAGCAACCCTCATGAGCGGAAGAAGGAATACCATGTTCATAAGAGTATAGCCGACGAAGGCATATCCTTCCTTATATGTATTCGGCGATAGCTTAAGCGCGCACCACTTTGCTATCTGTATGGCGGGCGGATAATCTCCGAATTCGGGTGCTACATTGCCATATCGTCCGGTGAAGCCGTTCAGATAATACAGTGCCTTAGCATCCGTAGCCCAAAAGTTCACATCATCCCACCACTTCACCACATGATCCTTAATAAGCAATGCCGTAATAAGACACAGTATCAGAAAGAGTGCTGTTCCGGTCACATCCTCTGCTGCGATCCGTCGTTGGCTTATCAGTCTGTACACTCCGAAGGCTATAGCTGCCGATAACGGAATCCATACATATCCCATAATATGGAAGAATGCCATTATGTATAACACAAGAATAAGCCCTGCCGCCATAAGCGGCAGGGCATCGTAATACCTTATCCTGTATTCAGTTCTAGTACTCCGGCTCAATGAGTCCATAAGTATTGCCCTTCCTCTTGTAGACTACATTGACCTGATCTGTCTCCG
>DGII01000035.1 GCA_002393095.1 Lachnospiraceae bacterium UBA3826
TAATCCTTGGCATCAAAAAAAGCTATCTTCACCTTCTCACTCATATTAATCCTCCATGCCGAGCACATTGTGCGAGGCTCGCGAGGCGAATTTCAGATTCGCCGATGCGATAAGGCGATTTGGGCTCGGCACAAATCGCTGTGTGAAAAATATGATATCGATCATATTTTTCACACTAATCCTCCATGTCACGCACAAAACGCTGTGTGAAAAAGCATGATATCAATCATATTTTCACACTATTCTCTTTTCTCACCTTCAAGCAGCCTGACTCCATTATCCATAGTCTTGATCCCCACGGTTATAGGCTCAGTCAGATCGATCTTATATAACACCTTGAGCATCCAGGAGAAGAACAGTATCACCAACACCGGTATAAGACATGATGTGACAAGCATGACAGCCACAGCCTCAATGAATCTTCCTAAAAGTCCGGTTACATAGTCAACTATAGTAACTGCGGCATTCTCTATCCATGCCATGAACCTGTCAACTATACTGCCCTCTTCATCAGCCACACTTATCTCATTGGCTATATCGATGGTCTCAACTATGGATGCTTCGTAATTATTATACACCATCTCGGATGTCTTGACACTTAAAGGTATGACACAGTACAAAGCAAGGGCTGTAATGAAAAGCTTACAAGCAAAGCCCTTAATCTTCTCCTTCCCGGCGATCAGTCCGCCCGCCATAAGCAGACACCCTAAAGGAACAAGAAAAGCAAATGACACATATCCCATCATCGTTACCAGATATTCCTCAAGGTAAAGTGCACTCAATACGGCCAGAAAGTACTTACTGAGCTCTGCCATCTGCTGTGCTATCGGAGTACACTGGTCATCCGGCAGAAGAGATATGGCGGCCGATGCTCCCGCCGCACCTGCAGTAAGCTTAAGTACGCTCTCAATCTCCATATCTATCTGCATCACTGAATGTGTATGGCTGTCAGGATCAACAGTCACCGGTGTCAGCTTAAAGGCCGACAGAAGTGCCACGACCGCAAATATAAGAACTATCAGTAATTTTTTAAGTATCCCGATCCGGGTATCACTCTTCATATCATAACTCCGTGTTCTATTTACTTACATATTCCACACTGTACTCATCCGTATCCACTAATGAGTTCACAAAGGATCTGATCATTCTCTCCGCACCTTCGTCTGCCTTATCCAGAATCCCCTTTTGAATAGCCTTCTCCTTGGCTGCGTTCTCATAATCCGCAAGTGAATCACTGTAATCTTTCATATCAAGCTTATTCCACAGACCGTTTTTCTCCTCAAGCAGCTTAAAGCTGTTATGATCAATACTAGCCCCGATTATATAAGCCTTAGGGATAGCTATGGTTATTATCTTTGCCTCATCATCCTTACTGATATCCACGGCATTACAATCAATCCCCGCAGTCACCACTCCGTCATAGCTGTATGCCAGATATGCCTTGGAATCAAGTATCCACAGCTTCTTGGTTGATGAGTACTCCTCTACCTGCGTGAAATAGTACTCTTCTGTTATGAGCACTCCCATCTCCCTTAAGCCGTCCTCTATTATCTGTGTATTGAAGGTTATGACCTCTTCCGGTATGGGCTCCATATCAAAAAGCTTCTTGGTCTCACCCTGTGAAGCCTCTGTCTTGACCGCCTCGTCAGAAGCAGACCTTCTGCTTTTTACAAAGCCTCCAATAAGCCATATGATGATACATATCAGTATCACGCATATCACCGAGTAGATCACCAATTCCCGCTTCTTCTTATCATCTGCTGACATAGCCTGCCATCCTTTCAGACCTATCTCACACCATACAGGATTCCCGCAAGTTCGGAATCCTTGTCAAGTATCAGGGTATTGTCCCCGTTCTTCTTCAGCGATTCCTTTATCGCGTCCAGACTCCTGATATAATTATAGAACTCAGCCTTGTCCTCGTCGTTATATGCATCGGATAATATGCGCATATACTCGGCTTCACCCTCCGCCATGGTGGTCTCGGCCTCTTTATTGGCATTGGCAAGCGTGATCGTCACGTTTTTATCCGTCTCGTTACGAATCTTCTGAGCCTCCGCTTCGCCCTTGGCCTTATAGCCCGCCGCGATATTGCCTCGCTCCGATATCATACGCTCATAGACTGCCGCCTTATTATCCTCAGGCAGATCAAGTGCCTTAATCTCTGCCGTAAGTATCTCTATGCCATATCCCGCCATATCGGAATTGGCCTCTTCCGTTATCATATTGGTAAGTTCTATACCTCTTGCCGCTATGACCTCATCCTGTGTCATTGAAGATATGATGTTCTTGGTGGCGTTATATACGGCCGCATCTATCCTCTCTTCAGCTCTGGCACTCACTGCTCCCAAGGTCTGATAGTACTTGAGTACATCACTTACACTCCATATGACATAATCGTCGGCTATCATTGACTTCTTATCCCTTGTTATGACATCACTCTGAGGAATATCATATATCCTGCTGCCGTCATACACCGCCTGCGTACTCTGTACAAAAGGTGTCTTGATATGAAGTCCCGGCTCTCTCTGTATAGCTATTACCCTGCCGAACTGTTTGATCAGGGCTACATCCATATAATCCACGGTATATAACGAGGAAGCCAGTGTTATAAGTGCTGCTGCGACTATAATACATGCAATTGCTTTTTTCATATTAGTCCTCCCCTATTCCTGTGTGTCGGTGCTCTCCGTTTCTGCACCTGTCACATTGTATTCACTGAAGCTTTCGAGCGGAAGCATGGTCTGTGTTCCGCCATCCGTAATGATGACCTTAAGAGAGGGAAGTACCTCCTCCATGGTCTCATAGAACATCCTCTTCTTGGTTATATACGGATAGAGCTTATACTGCTCATACATCTCATTAAATCTTACTACCTGTCCCTCAGCTTCCGCTATCCTTGCAGCCTTGGATGCCTCTGCATTCTGCACTATCTTGTCTGCATCCGCTTCTGCCGCAGGCAGCTTCTCATTCTGATAGGCAAGAGCATTATTCCTTGCGGTATCTGCTCCCTGCTTGGCTGTCTCTACCGCCTTAAAAGCCTGCTTGATCTCATCCGTGGGTGGCTCACTGTCCTGAACCGTGATATTGACAACAGCAAGTCCTACCCCATGCTCGTTAAGCTCTCTGGTCATATCCTCCTTAACCTCTGCCTGGATCTGACCCTTGGCTGTAGTCATGGCTTCATCCACCGAATAATCTGCCACAATGGAGCGGATACTTGACAAAGCTATATTCTTAAGTATCTCCTCAGGATCATTGGAGGCGTAAAGATACGCTACAGGATCGGATACCCTGTATTCCAGATAAAAGTCAATATCAAGCAGATTAAAATCAGATGTGATCATGATACCGTTGGAGCCGTCAGTGATATTCTGACCTTCATTGTCTATGGTATAGCCAACTCCCGTGCCGTGTGTGGTGATATCAACGAAATACACCTTCTGGATAAACGGGATCTTAAAATAAAGCCCCGCCGTGTCAGTCCTCACGACCTTGCCGAACATTGTAACCACAGCATTCTCCTGTTCCGTCACATTATAGAAGCTGCCTCCTGCGATTACTAACAGCAATACGACTATAAGCACATACTTCACATATTTACCGAACTTCGGTATGCGCTTGATATCATCCACCACCTTATCATTCCTCGGACCCTTCTTAAAGCCATCCGTGAAATTCCCTGTAAAATTACCGTTATTAAAGCCTTTCAATTCACTCCTCCTTAACTATACCCGTATATGTCCTTAAGTCATAGACGCTATCAAAGCGTCAATCTCAGCCTGCGAAAGCATCCTTCCGGGATCAGCCGGAATAGCCGGTGCTGCTGCCGGTGCCGGAGTCACCGATGCCGTTGCAGTAACGACCTGCGCTGCACTGAATGCAGCTCCTCCACCCGCCTGAGGTGATTTACCCATTATACTTGCAAGCAAAGCCTGCTGTTCTGCATTTAAACCATTTGCATCCATATAATTTCTGTCCTCACATATGCAATTATAATTATTCTCACCCCTGACTGCAAGTTCCAATCCTGTCAAGAAATCTTCCTATCCTCTCATACCTCTTATACAGAGCACTGTGGGTATGATCAGGTATCCAGCTTCCATGGTGGTGATGAATGGTATAGCTTAACTCCGTTCTGTAGATTATACCCGTATCGAAGCTTTTGCATGTTAATGACTCAAAGGGGTATACGGTTATATCTCCCACGGACTGAAAGCCTCCGTTTTTAACAAGACCATGCTTTTCGATCACCTTGGTGTAACGCACCGGACAGGTGGAATTGTCCCATGTTCCGTCAGCCTTCAGATACGGTCTGCTCTCATAGCTTTCACATATCTCCTGCATTATTGGATGCCCCGGCTTAGCTCCCATACCAGAACCGCATTCGATCCGGTCCAGAGATTCGAAGCTCATATAAGCATCATTATACAACAGATCCTCAATGGGTCGAATCATCTCAACATCCATATCCATATATATGCCGCCATATCTGCGAAGGATATCTGCTCTTGCATAATCCGATGCGAAAGCCCAGTTCTTATGCTCTATCGCCTGTGTGAAAAAGAGGCAGGCATCCGGCTTATAGCTCTTAAGATCCCATATCTTAATCTCAAGCTCCGGCGCATACTTCTTCCATGACTCCACACATCTTGTATAAAGCTCCGGTATGGGTTCACCGGAGAACCATATTCCATGGATGATCCCCGGAATGACAGGCGTATCATGCTTGCGGTAATTCACGGGCGGCTTATCTGCCGCCAAAAGCTGTATATCCTCATATATGAATTCAAGATAGATTGACGGCACGGCTTTAAAAGCGGCCATACGCTCATCAGCCCGTAGTTGGGCAAGTATCTCCTCATAACCCGTAACAGCTATAAGAATCACCGTACCATACTTATCTAATTCAGCTACCTCCTCCTTACCAAGCCTTGCGTATGTGTGTTCTCCCACTTCAACAGAGCCCGAACCGGAATTCCCCATAAAGCCCTTAAGGTTATGGATCAGACCGCTTCTTAGTAAAAACGGAGCTGTTCTGTTACGAAAATACTTACCGCAACCAAAACAGATGATATCCATTGTTCTTAGTTCATCAAAGTACTCTGTGATCGTCATAACAAATCCATTATACCATAAAAAAGCACGGGCAAATGACGCTTCCTTGCGTCTAACGCCCATGCGTGAACTACTCCGACTTATAGAAGTCGAAGCTTCCTGCTTCAACCACTACTGCGTTGGCTACGATGATACGCAACTCAATGTCTTACACAATGTCCACAGGCGTATGAGTTCGGGCTATTCCATCCCTACTGTAATATTTGGTTTTAAGCTACTTCAGTCAGTAGTCGTAATCCTTCGTTTAAGATATTTATAGCGGCATTCTGGTCACGGCTTATCGTAAGACCACAATCACATATCATTTTTCGGATGG
>DGII01000039.1 GCA_002393095.1 Lachnospiraceae bacterium UBA3826
TCATGGTATGACAACGAGAACTCATACACCAGCCAGATGGTTCGTACCATCAAGCACTTCGGAAGCCTTCTTAAGTAATCTGATCTAAGATATGGGCTTACGATAATAAGCAATTTCAAGAGCTGTCGGTTATCCGGCAGCTCTTTTTGGTGCCAATCCGGACGGCTGGTGTGAATAAGATTCATGCCATTCATATCCCGCCGTCTTATTTACTGTCATTGCAAATTATGGTATTATGAGGCAGACAGATTGAGGTGCGGAAGTGCCATTATACAGCATTTTTGACGTGAGGAATGAATATGAACGATTTTATGGACAGCATGGGCGGGAAGAAAGCCAATTATACGCTGGATGAGATAGAGGAGGCTAAGAAGCGCCAGAAGAAAAAGGGCGGAACCTTCATGGAGAACCTCGAGGCGGTAAGGGTGGAAAAGGAAGCCAAGAATGCCGGCAGTACGCAAGGAGTCAGGACAGCGCAAAATGTAAGAAGCGCACAGAACGGGGTGAATGATGCGGCATCTATGCTTAAAGCTGTGGCAGAGAGATCTGAACAGACAGCCAGAGAACTTGACAGGATAGATAAGGCTTATGCCAAGTCATCTGAGGATATTGCGGGAACCCTTAAGGAGCTTAATAAGAATATAGAATCGGACTTCGGTGTACCGACCTCTGCGGCAGCGGTATCGGTGACGGCCGATAATCCGGATGTGCTTAAGGAATTCGATGGACTGACTGACGAGATTAAGAAGAGTGTGTTCGGTCAGGATGAGTTCATACGTAAGCTTGCGATCGCATTCAAGCGTCCTTTTGTTTCGGAGAGGGATCATAATGATGCATTAAACAGCATATTTATCACGGGTCCCGAATGCAGTGGCAGGCATTATACTCTTGGACTTATGGTGGCTGAGCTTAATAAGAGAAGGATCATAAGTGGGGATGCTCCGTATATCATGGATTTGTCTCTGTATCCGTCGGCTGCGGAAGAGAAGCTGTTCCTACAGGATTTGTATTCTGCACTTCAGAACAAGGCATCGGTTATACTGTTTGAGAATATGGAGAACTGTCACATTTCGATGCTGACCCGTATAAGCGATCTGGTTACTACGGGAGAGTGCAGACTTTCGGAGAGATATGTGATGTCGAACGGTCAGCTTGTCAGCGTATCCAATGCCCTGGCGGGGGAGACCGTTGGCTCATTCGAGGCCAAGGGCAAGTACCTTGTATTCATGGGTAGAATGGCGCTTGATAAGCTTGCAGGGATAATGGGAGCGCCTTTCGTCAATGCCCTCGGTGATGTATGTACCACGGCTGCGCTTGATCCCGATTCGATAGATAAGATCAATGCCGTACTTAAGGAACAGCTGACAGGAAGATGTAAGAAGCAGTTGGCTTATGACATAACGACGGATGAGAGCTTCGATGCCTACACGGCTTCGCAGACTTCGCGTAACAGAGGTCTTAAGGGCGTGCTCGATACATATGATGAGACGATACGCGCGCTGTCCGAGCTTCGCCTGGAAAGAGACGACATTGCAGGCAAGAAACTTACACTCACATGCAAGGACGGACTGCCTTATGTGATCATAGAAGGTGAGGCTGAATCGCATGAAGAGATAAAGATAAGCGACTACCTTCCTACGGGCTATAACGGTGAGGAGGACGCTGTCGAGAGAGAGCTTGATAATATCGTGGGACTTGATATGGTCAAGGATTATATCAGAAGCCTTAAGGAATACTATGCCATGCAGAAGCGCCGCAGAGAGGAAGGGCTTAAGGCAGGTGAGCTTAACAAGCACATGATATTCACGGGTAATCCCGGTACAGGTAAGACGACGATAGCGCGAATAGTCAGCAAGTATCTTAAGGCTATCGGTGTATTATCCGGCGGTCAGCTTGTGGAGGTATCAAGAGGAGACCTGGTAGGAAGGTTCGTAGGTCATACAGCACCCCTTGTTAATCAGGTGGTTAAGTCGGCACTCGGTGGAGTACTGTTCATTGATGAGGCTTACAGTCTGTACAGGGGAGAGGATGACAGCTTCGGGCTTGAGGCTATTGATACGCTTGTTAAATGCATAGAGGATAACAGGGATAATCTTATAGTGATACTTGCCGGATATTCCAAGGAGATGGAGGATTTCCTTGAGTCCAATTCAGGACTTAAGAGCAGGTTCCCCAATATCATAAATTTCCCTGATTATACGGCAGACGAACTTACCGCCATTGCTAAGATAACGGCAGGAGGCAAGGGCTATGAGATAGATGAGGCGGTTTATGAACCGATGAAAGCATTTTTTGCCCATGTTCAGGCTACCAATGCAAGAGAGGCGGGTAACGGACGACTGGTTCGTAATAAGGTCGAGGAAGCGATCCTTAATCAGTCCAAGAGGCTTGTGGCTGAACCTGATGCGGATATATCGCTGCTTACAGAGGCGGATTTTGAATTTTAAGTGACATCTTGGAGGATGTACGGCGATGAATTATGCAAGCGTTGGAACGTTGGCGCTTATACTACATCTTATAATCAATAAGGAGCTTTTAACACGCCGTGATATTAATAACACAGGCTCGGTTGCGATGATACGGTATAAGCAGTTCCTGTACGGTGTTCTGGGTTATTATATAACGGATATACTGTGGGGTATACTGTATAGGATACACATCATACCGCTTGTGTATGCCGATACGGTTCTGTATTTTACGCTCATGGTGCTGACAGTGGTGTTATGGGTGCGGTTCGTGACAGAATATCTGGAAAGTAAGAACAGGTTTGCTTCTTTAATCAGAGGCATCGGTTGGGCTATATTTCTTTTTACGATAGTTTATCTTATCATTAATTTTTTCATACCAATCATTTTCACATTCGAAGGCGGCGAATATACGGCGTTGCTTGGAAGATATCTCACACTTATCCTTCAGGTGCTGCTGTATCTGCTTGCTTCGCTCTACACATTTTTCATGGCATCGAGATCCGAAGGCAAAGAGAAGATCCATAATCATGCCGTGGGCTATACCTGTCTTGCAATGGTTATTTTCATAGTATTGCAGATACTTTATCCTCTTCTTCCCTTCTATGCGATGGGCTGCCTTATAGAGATATGTATCATCCATGCTTATATTGAACAGGATGAGAAGCTTGATCTGGATATCGAACGTCAGGAGAATGCGGTAGCCAATAAAGAAAAGGAAGTCTATGACCAGATCGCCTCATCCTTGGCAAAGGATTATGAAGCAATCTATTATATTGATATAGAGACCGGCAGATATATTGAGTTCTCTGCCAGTTCAACATATGAGACCATGAATGTACCGATGGAAGGTGAGGACTTCTATGTGGAGACCATGCTCAATGCTGGAAGATATGCACATCCTGACGACAGGGATTTCGCCCAGAGTCTGTATCATAAGGAGACCATGCTTAAGAATCTCGAAGGCAAGAATTCTTATTCCTATAAATACAGGATAATGGTGGGTGATGAGGCGAGATATTACAGATTCACCGTGATGCTGTCAAATGATAAGAAGCATTTTGTCTTTGCCATTAAGGATATACAGGACGAGATAACAGCAGAATCCATACAGATGGAGAATCAGAAGCAGCATGCCACCTTCAGTCAGATAGCAGAGAGCCTGGCTTACAATTACGATGAGATATACTATGTGGATATTGAGAACGGAAGCTATGTCGGTTATGAGTCCAATAATCTGTACGGGCTGTTAGAGGTCAAGCAGACGGGAGATGATTTCTTCGAAGAATCAAGGAATAATATCCCCAAGGTCATTCATAAGGGTGATATGGAGCGCATCTTAAGTATAGTGAACAAAGACTATCTGCTATCCGCTCTCGAGAGTAAGAAGCAGTATGATATTGACTACAGGCTCATGGTGGAGGGCAAGCGCCATTATGTAAGAATGTCTGTAAGAAAATCCAGTGACATGACGCATTTTATAATCGGTGTTGAGAATATTGATAAAGAGATGAAGAAGGAAAAGGAGCACCTTCGGGCTCTTAATTCGGAGAGGGAGCTGGCAAGAAGAGACGAACTGACGGGGACTAAGAATAAGACTGCATATATGGAGCTGGAGAAATCGGTGCAGGCCAACATAGATAACGGAATGGATTATCTGCCCTTCGGTATCGTCGTATGTGATGTAAACGGATTAAAACAGGTAAATGATGTAGAGGGACATAAAGCAGGTGATGAATACATCAAGGCTTGTGCCAAGCTTCTGTGTGATGTCTTCGACCACAGCCCCGTATTCCGTATCGGAGGGGACGAGTTCGTAGTATTCTTAAGAGGGGATGATTACAATTCCAGAAAGGAATTGATGGAAAAATTCAGGCTGGAGGTACGTAAGAACAGGGATGAAGGGTCAGGCCCCGTGATAGCCGCAGGCATGTCGGAGTATGATCCTGACACAGATGATTCGGTGACGGATATCTTCGAGCGGGCGGATTATAAAATGTATAATGACAAGCAGGAATTGAAAAGCAATGGATAATGGCGTAAATACATGAGATATTTATAGTCAAATCTCATATATATGTGCTATAATAAGAGTCGCTGGCTTAAGGTCGGCGGCTTTTATTCTTTTCTGTGACAATGCGCAAGTCACAGATATGATAATAATATTTATAGGAGGACATGGATATGTCATTGAACAAAAAGAGTGTTGATGATTTCAACGCAAAGGGCAGAAGAGTTCTTGTAAGATGTGACTTCAACGTTCCGCTTAAGAACGGTGAGATCACCGATGAGACAAGAATAGTGGCAGCACTTCCCACTATCAACAAGCTTATTGCAGAAGGAGCCAAGGTTATACTTTGCTCACATCTTGGTAAGGTTAAGGAAGG
>DGII01000140.1 GCA_002393095.1 Lachnospiraceae bacterium UBA3826
CAGGAAGAAGCCCTTACCATGTCCGATACCATTGTCGTCATGAATCAGGGATATATCCAGCAGATCGGTTCACCCGAAGACATATATAACGAGCCTGAGAATGCCTTTGTCGCAGATTTTATAGGCGATTCCAATATCATTGACGGAATCATGCTACAGGATGAGCTTGTAATGTTCCTCGGAACGAAATTCCCCTGTGTGGATACGGGCTTCGGGACCAATAAGCCCGTTGATGTGGTCATAAGACCCGAAGATGTCGAGCTCTCCCCTCCCGAACGCGGAGCGCTTAACGGTGTGGTGACTCACCTTATATTCAAGGGCGTACATTATGAGATGGAGGTACAGGCCGGAGGCTATGAGTGGCTCGTACAGTCCACCACTATGTACCCTGTAGGCGCTGAGGTGGGCCTTAGTGTGGCTCCCTTCAACATCCAGATCATGAACAAACCGGCCAGCGAAGATGAGGAGGCAGTAAGCATTGAAGAATAAAAGGGATAGGACAAGGCTTTTGTCGGGTCCGTATATGTTCTGGGCTCTGGCATTCATAATAATACCGCTGTGCATGATATTCTATTACGGTCTTACAGACAGAAGCGGCGCTTTTACCATGTCTAACATTGTATCCATGGCGACTGTCGAGCACAGTAAGGCACTGTGGCTTTCGATAGGGCTGTCTCTTATAGCTACCCTGATATGCCTTCTGCTTGGCTATCCGCTTGCGGCCATACTTGCGCATATGAAGAACAGATCAGGGATTATCGTATTCATATTCATTCTGCCCATGTGGATGAACTTCCTTCTTCGTACACTTGCGTGGCAGAGATTGCTTGAGAAGACAGGCGTGATCAATTCCATCCTCTCTGCTCTGCATCTGCCCACACTTAATATAATCAATACTTCCTATGCCATAGTTCTCGGCATGGTGTATAACTTCCTGCCCTTCATGGTGCTGCCGTTATACAATTCCCTTACCAAGATAGATGATAATGTGCTCAATGCGGCTGCGGATCTGGGTGCCAACGGTGTGCAGACTTTTCTAAGGATCACTCTCCCGCTTACGATACCGGGGATCATATCCGGTATAACGATGGTATTCGTACCTGCGCTTACCACCTTCGTCATCAGCAAGCTCTTAGGCGGCAGTAAGATCCTCTTAATAGGTAACGTCATAGAGGAGCAGTTCACTCAGACAGGTAACTGGCACTTGGGCAGCGGTCTGTCCATAGTACTTATGATATTCATCATCTTCAATATGGTGGTTTCCGCAATATTTGATAAGAACGGGGAGGGCAATGTACTATGACAGGCAGGTTATCATCTATATTAAAAAAGATCTACATAGTGCTGATCTTCATCTTCCTGTATGCGCCCATTGTGACTCTTATCGTATTGTCCTTCAACGCCAGCAAGTCAAGAGCCAAATGGGGCGGCTTCACATTCAAATGGTATATAGCCCTCTTTGGCAACAGTGATATCATGGAGGCTCTGTATACAACTCTTATGATAGCGCTTTTATCATCTACTATCGCTACCGTTATAGGTGTACTTACCTGTATCGGTCTTCGCCGTATGCGTCCCGGCACCAGATCCTTCGTACTTGGTGTCACCAATATACCTATGCTCAATGCGGATATCGTCACGGGCATATCCCTTATGCTTCTCTTCGTAAGTATAGGCATACGCTTCGGCTTCGGTACGATACTGCTGTCACATATCACATTCAATATCCCATATGTGATACTAAGTGTCATGCCCCGTATGAAGAATCTCAATATGTCTGTATATGAGGCAGCCATGGATCTGGGAGCTTCGCCCTTATACGCCTTCTTAAAGGTCGTTATGCCCGAGCTTCTGCCCGGTATATTAAGCGGATTCCTTCTTGCTTTTACCATGTCACTTGATGATTTTATCATCACTCATTTTACCAAGGGAGCCGGCATAGATACCCTGTCAACCAAGATATATACCGAGGTCAAGAAGGGAATAAAGCCCGAGATGTATGCACTGTCCACCATTATATTCGTAACTGTGCTCATTCTCCTTATACTTGTCAATAAGCCCGATAAAAACAATAAGGCAAAGGAATCGTCTCCTTCGCCCATTGTCCTGCCGTAACCGTAACGGCATCATATTATTACACTATCGCCGGTTATCTTCACCTTTAAGGATTATCTGCTCTTAACCTCTTCCCAGCGGGTATTGTACAATTCATCACCCTCTGTTCCGAGATATGTGAAGGTCTCAAGATTATCGTATTTTGAAAGATCAGGGAAAGCAATCTCTGAATTCCTGATATCCTCATCCTCTATAAGCTCTCTTGCGGCAGTATTGGGTGTTGAATAGGTAATAAAGTCAAAATTCATAAGTGCGATCTCAGGTCTGCACATAAAATCTATGAATTTCTCGGCATTCTCCTTATTATTACAATTCTTAGGTATCACCCAGCAGTCGATCCATACATTGGTGCCCTCCTTGGGAATGACATACTCAAGGTCGGGATTCTCTCTCTGTGTGTATATGGCCTCTCCCGAATATATGACACCTATCGCCGCTTCATTGGCGATCATCTTATCTCTTACCTGATCCACAACATACGCCTGCACAATAGGCTTCTGCTCAACAAGCGCATCTCTGGCCGCATCAAGCTCTGCCTCATCGACGGTATTCATGGAGTAACCCTCTCTCTTAAGAGCGACCATGAATGCATCTCTGACAGAATCCTGCATAAGTATACTGTCAGCATATTTCTCATTCCAT
This sequence comes from Lachnospiraceae bacterium UBA3826, assembly GCA_002393095.1. Taxonomy (GTDB): domain Bacteria; phylum Bacillota; class Clostridia; order Lachnospirales; family Lachnospiraceae; genus Colinaster. Next base: position 2,758 of record DGII01000140.1, read on the forward strand.
AATATGTCCCAGCTATCCACGGGGGCATCCACCATTGTCTTATTATAGAGGATACCTACGGTTCCCCAGCAATATGGTACGGCATACTTATTCTCAGGATCGAACTCTCTTGCCTGCTCATAATACTGTGCGCCGATATTTTTCTTGGCATTGGGTACATTATCCCAGTTGATCTCTGCTAAGAGGTCATTCTCAAGCATCTTCTGTATCATATAATCGGAAGGACAGATCACGTCATATACCGTTGCCCCTGTCTCAACCTTGGGATACATGATCTCATTGGTCTCATACTCATCATAGATCACCTTGATCCCTGTCTCTGCCTCGAACAAATCAATGGTCTCCGGGTCAAGATATTCGCCCCAGTTGTATACCACTACGCTTCCGTTCTCGCCGTCTTTGCCTGCGCAGCCGCACAGTGCCACAGCCATAATCACAGTCATGGCTGTAAGCTTCAACAATTTTTTCATTATCATATCCTCCTTATATCAATGGTCAATTATCCTATTCATCCACTGTAATGACCATAATGCTTCTTTCCTTAACCCTTATGCGCTTTATATTCTCATTAAGCTCATAAACTTCATCCTCTGCATCTGCCGTGTCTATAACGACCTTCCACTTTTTATCCGGATGAATCTTAGGCAAAGCGAAGACATGAGGCGACCAATGCATATTGACGGCAATGAATATGAATCCGCCCTTTCTGCTCTTATCGGCTCCCTTAAGCCATCTGCCGTCCTTATCCACATCGGCATAATGATCCGCATAGAGCATGGCAAAATGCCTCGTAAGATCATCCGTCTCGATCTTCCATGCCTCCTCTCCGTGGAGAGACAGATCCGGACAGCCGCATGCGCAATAATCCGTCATGGCAAAGGGTCTGTCCATATGCAGTATCTTATTGGACATCCTTATGCCTATACATTTCTTATAAAAATCGAATATATCCCGGTTCCGTTCCAGATCCTTCCAATTAAGCCATGTAAGCGGACTGTCTATACAATAGGGATTATTGTTGCCCTTCTGCGAATTACCGAACTCATCCCCTGACAAGATCATGGGTGTCGACTGGCTGAATATATTGAAGGCTATGGCATTACGTATCTGTCTGCGTCTCAGCCTCAATACAGCCTTGCGGGTAGTCGTACCCTCATAACCGCAGTTCCATGACGCATTATACGGGTTGCCGTCCTTATTGTTCTCACCGTTGGCTTCATTATGCTTCCTGTCATAGCTTACCAGATCCATCAGGGTGAACCCATTGGATGCGGTGACATAGTGTACCTGACCCATCCTCTTATCCACAGCTCTTAAGTCATTAAGCACATTGCGTATCATGCCCTCGTCACTCTTAAGGAACTTACGGATGTCATACATATAATCATCATTACATATCGCAAGATTTTTAAATTGCGGTATTGAATTCCCGTATATCTCATCTGCCGGGAAGCCATAGTACATAAGCTTGGTATTAGCGAACATCGGCTCACTCCCAAGCAGGGTGAGCGGTATATTCTCCCCCATAAGATGGAAGCCGTCCACATGATATTCATGCACCCAGTACTTAAGGACTTCAAGTATATATGACGGCATGACATGCTTCGGAAAATAGAACTGCATTATAAGCTCCAACCCCTCACTATGCAGACTTTGAACCATATTCCTGAAGGATTCCGTCGCCTTGACTCCGGGTTCCGAATAGCTGCTTTTAGGGGCAAAATAAAAGCTTTCCTTATATCCCCAGTAATTAAGCTTAGGCTCTAACGTCTTATAAGCATCCATTACATCCGCTTTGCCTTCGGATACGGGCTCAAGTTCGATGAATTCATATGCCGGCATTATCTCAAGTGTAGTTATTCCGAGTTCCTTAAGATAAGGAATCTTCTCTGTAATTCCGGAAAATGTCCCCGGATACTTCACGCCTGATGAACTGTGTCTGGTAAATCCTCTGACATGAACAAGGTAGAATACCGAGTCCTGATACGTTCTCATGATCGGCCTGTCACCGGAATAATTCATATCCCTTGTCTCGTTCACTATACCCGAACGAAGCTTGCGCGGCAGTCTTCCCCACCTGTCATTACCGGTTATCAGCTTGCCGTGGGGATCGCAGTATTCCCTGTCTCCCTCATAGAATGAATACTCGTATCTGCCCGTATCTATGCCCGTGATCCTCATGCAGTTGATGTTACCTACCCTGTTATCGGACGAAAACTGAAGCCTTCTGCTCTTACCCGAAACCCTGTCATAGAGGATCACCCCTGCTGTCTCGTCAGACGAGCATACAACAGCCATATTAACTTCCCCTTCTACGGTACTGTATGCACCAAGCGGATAGGGATCACCCGGCAAAATCTTTATATCATCCAAATATTTCATTCTCAATCCCTGAATATATCACTCTTCCACGCCGTAATAACGATCACGGTAATCGGATTACTTATTATAAAGCAACAGATATAGACATTCTATCATAATTATATTATTAAATCTATTGATATCGTATATGTTTTCCTTTAAAATAATAAAAGCAACTGTAATCTGAGTATATACTCACATATATGGAGGAAAAAGATGGCTGAAATGCAGGAACCAAGTGAAGCAATGAGTGTAGAGATAGAGCTTGAAGACGGTACTGTTGTCAACTGCGAGGTGATAACGATCCTCGAAGTATCCGGAAAGGAATATATCGTACTTCTGCCCGAAGGACAGACCGGCGATGAACAGGATGTATGGTTCTACGGATACAGCGAGAATCCGGATGATCCCAATGAGGAACCGGAGCTTACATATATAGAATCAGATGAAGAATACGAGGCTGTCACCGATGCATTCGACGAATATCTCGATGAATGCGAATTCGACCAGCTTGACTAGTATGTAATCAATCCCAATATGTCTGATCCTGACACGTATTATGATTATTCCGATAATACAAGACGCTGCGGAAAGCAATGAACCGCAGCGTCGTAATCTTTTATTCTATTTTATCCACACCATATCCATGCGTATTACTATTCAGGCTATTTCAAGGTGGAGTAACCGAAGCCGTTACATATGGCATCAATAGGTACATTGGCTCTGCACATGGGACACGCCTCCGGCATATGACTCGCATAATCCGGCAGATCCCTGTTGGAATACAGTGCCCTTATGGGAATGTCTCCTATCTGCTGTGATACGGAGTAAATCGCCGATATTCCCACTACCTGACCTCCGTAGAAGCCTACTGTTCTGATGGCGCTTCTTAAGGTCTCGCCGGTTGTGGCCGTGTCTATTAAGATAAGCACCTTTTTACTCTTGACCATATGCTGGTTATTCTCACGGAACATCA
>DGII01000020.1 GCA_002393095.1 Lachnospiraceae bacterium UBA3826
ACTTGCAAAATATTAGCAGGTTTGTCGGAATAGTAGGTTATACCAGAATTGGATATATGTAACATCGACAGGGACTATGTAAAAGTAGTCCCTGTTTTTTCATCTCAAAAAGGATTCAGCGATTTTGTCTTGACAGCTAATCCGAATTAGCTTACAATGAGGCTAATTTTGATTAGCCATTAAGAAGAGATAATTACAAAAAAAGAAGAGGAATGAAATGGATACAAAAAAAAGAATACTGGATGAAGCGTTGACTTTGTTTTCCGAAAAGGGATATGCAAATGTTTTTGTTGCTGAAATTGCAGAGAGAGTCGGCATTAAGGCGCCATCCCTTTACAAACACTATAAGAATAAGCAGGCTATCTTTGATGCGATTATTGAAGAGATGAACAGACGGTTTTTGGGGGAGGCAGGCGCATTACAGATTAATGGAGCGGATGCTGCTATGGATGCTGATATTTATAAAAAATTATCGGAAGAGCAGTTGATTACTCTTGGAAATAATTTGTTCCTTTATTTCTTACATGACGATTACACAAGGCGGTTTCGTAAGATGCTTACCCTTGAGCAGTTTCATGATAAAAAACTTGCGGATGCATATATGAAACAGTATGTGGATGATCCACTTTCCTATCAGGGGATGCTTTTAGGACTGATGGTTTCTTCCGGTGTTTTGCAGACAGATAACGTGGAGATTATGACGTTGCATTTTTACGCTCCGATTTATATGCTGCTGACCATATGTGACCGCGATCCTGACCGTGAGGCAGAGGCACTTAAAACACTGGAAGCACACATCCGTCAGTTTAACAGGCTATACGCAAGAAATGAAGAAATCATTCAGAATAATAAAAAGAAATCCCGGAGGAAGATTAAATGAAAATCACAGTAATTAACGGAACCGAAAAACATGGTGTGACATATAGAATGAAAGAAATATTTTTAGAGTCATTCAGGGGAAATGCAGAAATAACAGAATACTATCTTCCAAATGATGGTCCGGGATTCTGTATTGGATGTACTACATGTTTCAGGGGAAATCAGAATCTTTGTAAGGATGCCGAAAAAGTTCAGAAGATCGAGAAGTCCTTACTTGAAGCTAATTTGCTGGTCTTTACTTCGCCTGCTTATGTTTTCCACACTACAGGAGCAATGAAAGCGATGCTGGATCATTTTGGATATCGATGGATGCCGCATCGTCCTGCAAAGGAGATGTTCGGGAAGCGTGCCGTAATAATCACGCAATGTCTCGGTGCAGGTGGAAAGTCCGCGGCAAAGGATATAAAGGATAGTCTTTCGTGGTGGGGCATTTCTTCAATCAAGGTTGTAAGCTTTAAACTGATGTCTGAAATTGACTGGGACAAAATTGATGAAAAGAAAAAAACATCAATAAAAAAGAAGCTAAGTGATGTGGCAGGAAAAATGCGTGCCATCGATTATAAAAAATCAGCTCATACAAGCCTGATAGTAAAAGCAAAATTCTATGCCGTAAGAATGCTTCAGACAAATCTTGGCAAACAGAATCCCGAATATAGCGACTATAAGTATTGGAATGAGAAGGGCTGGATTGGTAAAGATAGACCGTGGAAAAGCAATTGAAATTTATTATAATTGCTTAACATAATCCATCTTGAAAGTAAAGATAAAGAGGAATAATGTATCGGCATCATTCATGTTTCGACAATCAAGTATAATGGCAACCGGTCTATGCAGACCTAGCTTAACCGCATTGTTACGCTGTAGTTGTTGCCGGAGGTGGTAACTGTTGTATATGAGCCGCATATTACAGGCAGCATCGGAGGATGATGACCTATATCGGCGTCGAGTAATACAGGAACACCATATTGTGATATTATGTCAACCACAGCACGGTAGTTATCAAGTCCCATTATCTCCTCGCCGAATTTTCCGGTTCTTCCGATCATGAATCCGGATACATTTTTGAACCATCCTGCCTCCTTAAGCTGCCACATCGATCTCCTTATGTCCATGGGATTAAGATCGCAGGCTTCTAAGAACCACAGGATGCCGTCTGATGCATATCTGTCGGCGAATTCCGATACCCTGTCATAAGGTGTTCCGACAAGATGGACAAGGCAGTCAAGACAGCCACCTATGAGTCTTCCCGACATCGTGATATCTCCGGTGGATACGGGTCTGCGGATGACAATAGGCTCTTCGTCGTGACCGGTCCATGATAATCCTACATTCTCTTCATAGTCTCCTATGACACCGTTCGTAAGGCTGATAATCCGGGAAGCTTCGGTAGTATTATAGGGAGCGAAAGGCATAGCATCCTCTTTGTTATTCCGGTATTCCCACCTGTCGTATCCGTTAAAGGTAAAGGAATCATCGTTAAGTCCTGTTCCTGTGATCACAGACAGGGCATCATGTATGGCCTTATGCCACGGCTCCATACCGAAGGCGGCCGCACAAGGGCCGTATATAGCGGCTGTATCGGACAGAGTAGCCGAGAGGAAGGTAAAGTTAGTATTGTCGGAGTAGCCCATATACCATTTAGGTCTGCTCTTGCCGATTAAGTCAAAATCAATGTATGGAACCACCTCACACATCATCTCGCCGCCACCGCAGGAGATAATGACATCACATTCAATGCCGGCATACATCTCATTTAACTCGGCTCCGCATTTATCGGGAGTATTGCTTATACCTATGCCCTTCTCGACATAGCAGTTCGGGCCGAGTGTAAGACCATAGCCCTTATCGCGCAATATTCTCTGTGCATTATCAAAGTACGATATGTAGGGTTCAGTGGCACAGCCGAATGATGGCGCCACGAAGCCGATCTTGCCGTTAGGCTTTAGAAAATCAGGGTATCTCATAGCATTCTCCGTGTTCATGTAAGTAATAATATAAGTTTTATCTGTTTTATATCTATAACAGGCGGTGATGTGTTATACTATAGTGTACGGATCATAGAATATAACCGCACGACGCATGGTATGACATAGAAAGTATAGCATTATGTGACGGCAAACAAAAGTGTCCGTGATAAAATTATGAACATAGTCTTACACCAGCCGGAGATACCGGCCAATACCGGCAATATAGGCCGAACCTGTGTGGCAACGGGTACGGCACTTCATCTTATAGAGCCTCTTGGTTTTCTGCTTGACGAGAAGTCTGTCAAGAGAGCGGGCATGGATTATTGGGACAGGCTTAATGTCACCAGATATATCAATTACGAAGAATTCATGAAGCTGTCCGCATCATCCGGGGTAAAACCGCGTATATGGTATGCCACAACGAAGGCTAAGCGGGCGTATACCGAAGTGGAATTCGGGCCGGATGATTATATAATGTTCGGCAAGGAAAGTGCGGGAATACCTGAGGAGATACTTGTTGAGAATGAGCCATACTGCATAAGGATACCAATGCTGCCCGACATACGTTCACTTAATTTAAGCAACAGCGTGGCTATCGTATTATATGAGGCCTTAAGGCAACAGGGCTTTAAGGGATTACAGGAAGAGGGGGAGCTTCACAGGCTGCATTGGGATAATTGATCATGTTGCCGAATTGCCGTACTGAAGGAGAATTATATGGTTGCTTACTATTCGACAGCGTTCATACTGTCACTTATAATGACTCTCATATATATACTTGTCTGGCACAGGCATTCCGATGTGCATCTTACCGTTGTCTTCGTGCTTGTACCCATAGTCAATATGGGATATATGATGCTTGCCAAGTCCAAGTCTTTGGAAGGTGCGGTGATGGCCAATAAGATAACATATCTTGGCGGCTCCTTCCTCCTGTTATTCATCATGCTCGGTATACTTAAGCTGTGCAATATAGAATATGACAGACGCATCAATATCATCTTCGTAGTCATATCCATGCTCATATATCTGTCAGTGCTTACAATAGGCGAGTATCCTTTCTTCTATAAGGATGTGCAGTATACCTGTACGGACGGGATAGTCGAGCTTGTCAAGGATTACGGACCTATACACACCGTATTCTATATAATGGTGGTGTTGTACTTCCTTATAAGCCTTGTCGGAATCATATACAGCTATTTTAAGAAACTGGAGACCTCGAATCACACAATATATCTGTTATTGATATCGGAGATCATCTCTATGATCGCCTTCTTCGGAGGAAGGATGATCACTAAGAAGATAGAGTTTATCCCGATAGTATATGTGGTTGACCAGCTCATATATCTACTGATAGCACACAGGATATGTCTGTATGATATCACCGATACAGGTATAGATTCATTTATCCAGTCGGGAGACACGGGACTTGTATCCATAGACCATAAGTATAATTATCTTGCCAGCAATAAGACGGCGAAGGATATCTTCACGGATCTGTATTTTATGAAGGTGGATACATCCATTGAGAATAATGAGGTGCTTACGGATTCCATACTTATGTGGATTAAGGAATTCGAGAAGAATCCCGAAGATAACAAGTTCCATTACAATAAGAACGACAAGGATTATTTTGTAGAGGTCAATTATCTCTTCGACGGCAGAAGGAAGAGAGGCTTCCAGATATTCGTCAAGGACAATACCAGAGAGCAGGAATACATATCCATGCTCAATAAGTACAATGCCAATCTTCACAGCAAGCTCGAAGAATTATATTCATCAAAGGAACAGAAGTAGTGCATGGCAGACAAGAGGAAGAATACAAAGAGTCTTAAGATGAATATGGATGTGGGCGAGATACCTTTTAGCAGGTATCCAAGGCCACAGCTTATAAGGGAAAGCAGATGGATGACCCTTAACGGTAAGTGGGATTGCGGAGTGACCGTGCCCTTCCCGCTCCAATCGACTCTTTCGGGATATGATAAGCTTCCCGGATACAGTGGAAGTATACCTGACGAATATGATTATTACACTTCTTTTGAATACAGACATGATACGGAGGAGGTTCACGGATTAAGGAAGAAGAGCCGCCCTGCGGTCAATGCAGAGCATAGGGTGTTACTCCACTTCGGAGCCGTGGATCAGATATGCGATGTATCGGTGGACGGAGTCTGTGTCGGACATCATGAGGGCGGTTATCTGCCTTTTTCCTATGATATCACCAATATAGTGAAGACTGAGGGAGCACACGTACTGCAGGTGCATGTGACCGACAGGCTGGATATAAGATATCCGTATGGCAAGCAGAGCAGGCATCCGGGAGGAATGTGGTATACGGATGTATCGGGGATATGGCAGAGTGTCTGGTTAGAGGAAGTTCCCGTATCTTATATAAGGGGGCTTAAGATAACTCCGGATATGGATGGAATAAGGCTTGTGGTAGACGGAGATGCAGACAGCTACACTGTCGAAGTGTATGAGCCCGTTAAGGGAGTCAATCCGGCTGAGCTTATCACCTCGGCGAAGGAGGAGCAGGCAGGAGATATACCCAAGCGGACTATATACAGAGAGACATATAACGGCAATAAGACCTATATAGAGATAGAAGAGCCCAAGAACTGGACTCCCGATGATCCGTATCTGTACGGGATAAGAGTAAGTACTGCGACGGATTCGGTTGTGTCTTATTTTGCATTAAGAACCATAGGCATACACAGGGTGGGAGAGCATAAGAGATTCCTGCTTAACGGTAAGCCTGTATTCTTCCATGGTGTGCTCGATCAGGGATACTATCCGGAGGGGATATTCCTGCCTAACAGCGAGGAAGGCTATGAGAATGATGTGCTAAGCATGAAGGAGCTTGGCTTCAATACACTGCGTAAGCATATCAAGGTAGAGCCTCCGGCATATTATGTGGCCTGTGATGTACACGGGATGATGGTGTGGCAGGATATGATCAATAATTCCGATTATCACTTCATGAGAGATACGGTACTGCCCACCTTCGGCATCAAGGCCAAGACGGATCACCTTGCCCATCGTAATACTGAGAGCAGGCGTATATTCGAAGAGCATATGAGGGATATAGTGAAGTATCTGTATAATTTCCCATGCATATGCTATTACACCATATTCAACGAGGGCTGGGGGCAGTTCGACAGTGACAGGCTCTATGAGGATCTTAAGGAGCTTGATCCCACCAGGATAGTGGATTCCACCTCCGGTTGGTTCAGACAGTTCAAAAGTGATGTTGTCAGCAGACATGTGTATTTTCATAAAGTTGCGAAGATATTGCATCATCACCATCCGGTGGTCATATCCGAATTCGGGGGATATGATTATGCGGAGAAGGGACATACCTTCAATCCTCTCGGCAATTACGGATATAAGAGCTTCAAGGATAAGAAGATACTTAGTGAAGCCATACGCAGACTCTATAAAGATGATATAATCTCATATATAGAGCTTGGTTGTTCGGGAAGTATCTACACACAGTTAAGTGATGTGGAGGATGAGACCAACGGATTCTATACATATGACAGACACATATGTAAGGTTGATAAGGATATCATGAGGTCGATAGCAGCCGAACTATACGAAGAGTTCAGGCGATGTACGGATATTGAACAGGCGATATACTGATATTGAAAAGATGAGGAGATGATCCGCATGAGAGAGATAGAAGCAGTGGTGATCACGGAAGCTGTAAAGGAGATGTGCATAGAAGCCAATCATTATCTGACGAAGGATATGGAAGAAGCGCTTGACAGAGCAACCTTGACAGAGAGATCTCCCTTGGGAAGACAGGTGTTATGTCAACTAAAAGACAATTTAGATATTGCCGGTAAGGACATGATACCCATATGTCAGGATACGGGAATGGCCGTGATATTCGCAGAGATAGGGCAGGATGTTCACATAGACGGCAACCTTACCGATGCCATCAACGAGGGTGTAAGGCTTGGATATACGGAGGGCTACTTACGCAAATCCGTGGTACGTGATCCTCTTGACAGAGTTAATACAGGAGACAATACTCCTGCGGTGATACACTATGATATCGTTCCCGGAGACGGACTTAAGCTTACTCTTGCACCCAAGGGCTTCGGTTCCGAGAATATGAGCCGTATATTCATGCTTAAGCCGGCTGACGGAGAAGAGGGAGTTAAGAATGCGATACTGACAGCCGTTAAGGACGCAGGGCCCAATGCATGCCCGCCGATGGTGGTAGGCGTAGGTATAGGCGGAACCTTCGAAAAATGTGCACTTTTGGCCAAGAAAGCCCTCACACGACCGGCAGGAAGCAGGGCGAACACAGAGTGGGCAGCGGATATGGAGGAAGAGATGCTTGAGCGTATCAATAAGTCAGGTATAGGTCCGGGCGGTCTCGGCGGCACAACAACTGCGCTTGCAGTCAATATAGAGACATATCCCACTCATATAGCCGGTCTTCCCGTGGCGGTCAATATCTGCTGTCATGTGAACAGGCACAGTGTAAGAACACTATAGATTACATGTTTTATTGTTTTCGCATATAATTTCATTATCAAACGAAACTTCAGAAAACTTCAGATTTTTTCATACAATATTCTGATATGATTATTTTCAAGGATATATAATTCTATTTTGTTTAGGAGAAATCATACTGAGCCTGTTAATAGAAGTTAATAAGGTAAGTAGTTATTGAGGTTAATATTAATGAAACGTATATGTAGATATTTTATTGCTATTCTTGGAGAAGTTTTTATTCTATCATTTTTTCTTCTATTAATCAGAACGTATGGTGAAAATTTATTGTGGTATTTTTATGACGGAAGATCTCTTTTAGGAACAATAGTCGGTATTTTTATTATCGTATTCATTTCCGGTCATTTATATGATTTTGTAAATGCTTTTCGTTTATCTGTAGATTTTGATGATGATGTCAAAGCAGGAAAAAGATCTCTCCTTGCATTAAAATGTGCAATGATTTCATCAGTAACAATCAGTGCATTTATAACAATTGTTGGGATTGTAGTAGCACAAAATGATGTATATTTAGCCGAAGAAGGCATAAACGTAAAGGCAGAAATATATGCAATATGCGCTTCACAACCGACTTATGGTCTGATGATTGTTCTATTACTTATTCCTATATACTATCGACTAAAGACAAAAATAGAAATTGATGGACAAGCTGGAGAGGAGACTAATGTCTGACGGGAATATACTTATAATTGAGGACGATTATGATATAAGTAATGGTTTACGTATTTTACTTGAAAGAGAAGGTTATTTTATAGAAGAGGCCAATACCGGAGTAGAAGGAATTATAATTGCAAATAAAAACACTTTTGACTTAATTATCTTAGATATAATGTTACCGGACATTTCTGGTATAGATGTATGCAAAGAAATACGTAAACAATCTTATGTTCCAATACTTTTTTTGACAGTAAGATCTACGGATTATGATAAATATGAAGGACTTTCAGCAGGAGGAGATGACTATTTAGTAAAACCATTTTCTTTTTTGGAACTGAAAGCGAGGGTAAATGCACTTATCCGAAGGAATTCTTCGTATGCATATGAATCCTTAGAAGCCAGTGCTGAGGTATGGATAACAATAGGTAGCTTATCTGTAAATAAGTCGTTTAATAAGGTTAAAGCAGGTTCTAAAGATTTGTATCTGACAGAAAAAGAATATCAGATACTTCTTTTATTGATGCAAAATCCCGGACGTATATTTACGGCAGAGGAGATTTATACAACGATTTGGAATGAGATTTTTTTTGAATCAGCCATAAACACCGTTATGGTTCATATCAAGAATTTGCGCTCAAAAATGGATATGGTAGGTGAGAGAAAAAGAATAAGAACTGTTTGGGGACAGGGATATTGTATTAGATAACCTGCCTGTAATCATATTTGTTATGAAAAAAAGAGATTGTTATCATAAGTTAAACCAAAGGATTTTTTTTGAGATAATCATTGCAATTATTATAGCAATGATTATATTTACTATGCTTGACTTTGTAGGTGCTGATTTATTAAATAGATATTATAAGTCTGACGAAGAGAAAATCAACGCAGAGATTAATGAGGTGCTGTTGAATTATAATAACCTTCAGGAAGAGAATATAGAAGTAGAAAACCAATATGTACTAAGCTTACTGAATAAAGTAAAGTCATACAAGTATCAGAGAATGATGGCAGTACTACTATCAGTAATAGTTGGATGCGTTTTTTTTTTAATAAGTAACAAGAATGAGTTGGAAAAATTACAAAAGCAGGTAACATATGCCCAATATAAGGAGGCTCAGGCCGTCAATCTAAAGAATACCTTAATTAGAGATATGTCTCATGACCTACATACACCATTAACCGGATTAAAAGCTTATGCTGAGATTGTGAAAAATCAAAATGAAAATAGTAATACGAAAATATATATAGAGAAAATACTGCAAAAGGCTGATCAGATTCACGATATTTCAAATAGATTATTTGACTTGGCACTTTCATCTGATGAAATAATGCACTTAGAAAAACCTTTATATATAGAAGATGCAATTGGAGATTATCTTTCAGAAATTTACGGTAGTTTAGTAGAGCAAAACTTTAAAGTCGATGTTGATAAGCTAAGATGGGAAATGGTCAAGGTTTCTGTTGATTCCAACTTTATTTCACGCATCATGGAAAACATTATTTCCAATATCTTGTCTTATGCAAATTCTCAGAAAATGATATATATAGAATCAAAATATGACAATAACTGTGTTGGCATTATTTTCAGTAACTATTTCAATAAAACCATAAAAGAAGTAAAATCAAATGGTGTTGGACTTGAAAGTGTTGCATTGATGATGAAAAAAATGGGTGGAAGAAGTGAAGTAAAAAAATCCATAAACAAATTCACTATAGAATTATGGTTTCCGATTATTTTCTCAGATGAATGAATCAGAAATTGTCAGTATAGACAGAGGAAAAACTTACACGCTATATATTGATATAGAGCATCTATATTGTTATGATGGAAAGAAAATGTAACAAGAGCAATCAGTATATTATAGAATCAATAGACATGGAGATTAGCTATGTTGGAAGAATTGAACAATTTTAGTAATATGGAGGAGATCATACATCTCATACGTATCGTGGCTGCGGCTCTGTGCGGATTAATCATAGGATATAACAGAGAGAAGCATACCAAAGTCGCAGGTATCAAAGCGCATATGATGATATGTATGGCAGCGGCGCTCATGATGCTCATATCCAAGTACGGCTTCAGGGATGTGATGGGTATAGAGGGCTTCAGCACCGACGTATCCCGTGTGGCAGCAGGTATCATTACAGGAGTAGGCATCTTGGGTGGTATAGTTATAGTACGTAATAATAAAGGCGCAGCATCAGGCATCAATACGGCAGCAGGATTGTGGGTCACTATAGGCGTAGGTATGGCACTCGGCGCCGGTATGTATATCTCAGCAATAGGGGTGGTGATAATAACCCTGATAGTACAGAGAATGCCGCATATATCAGGAGATGTGCATGAGGACCTACATGACATGGACAACTAGCCATATACTGAACACACAGAGCCGTGTTACAGACAAGCCACAGACATGCACAGGATAATGGAGATACGAAAGGAAGAAATGGACAGACATATCAGCGCACCATTGAAAAAAGAGGATATTGACACATTAAAAAGCGGAGATTATGTCTATATCTCCGGAACGATCTATGTAGCCAGAGATGCGGCACATAAGCGGATGGATGAGCTGCTTGACGAAGGCAGGGAGTTGCCCATAGAGCTTAAGGATAATGTCATATACTATATGGGGCCGTCCCCCGCAAGAGAGGGCAGACCCATAGGAAGCGCAGGACCTACCACCGCAAGCCGTATGGATAAGTATACCCCAAGGCTTTTAGACCTTGGACTTAAGGGAATGATAGGCAAAGGCAAGAGATCTGCCGAGGTTAGGGAAGCAATTGTACGTAACGGCTGTGTATATTTTGCTGCGGTAGGCGGAGCGGGAGCGATATTATCCAAAGCGATAGTATCGTCAGAGGTGGTCGCCTATGAGGATTTGGGCACTGAGGCGATAAGGAAGCTGGAAGTAAAGGATTTTCCATGTATAGTCATAATAGATAAGGATGGTAACAACCTATACGAGACGGCGATACAACAGTACAGTTGACACGCAAGTACATCTCTGTACTTGCAAGCGGGTCTGTGTAACATCGTGTTACGGGAATAAGGCGGCAGATATACTGACAGGGTCGGTAAGAAGGAGTAAGAGATGGTGCATATGATGATAAGAGTGTGGATGTACTTAAGAGCTGCGGCATATGCTATGCAAGGACAGTGGAGTCAACGAGGGATTTTCATATACCCAAGGACTGGCTCAGGCTGCCTGCGACCTGCCACCATGACGATCCGATGCTTATGGAGCTTACCGAGAAGTTCCTTAAGGAGAAGAAGTGGTGGGCTCCCATGCTGTTCTATGTATGGGGTCACAGCTATGAATTCGAGGATAAGGATAATTGGGATGTGATAGAGAGGTTTGCCAAGACCATAAGCGGCAAGGAAGATATCTGGTACGCTACCAATATCGAAATCTATGATTACTGCAAAGCATACAGTGAACTAATATTCAGTGTGAAGATGGATGTATGCTATAATCCCACGGCAACAGATGTATGGTTTGCCTATGATGATAAGGAGATATATGCTCCTGCGGGCAAGGAGGTCAGGCTTGCATAAAATATAAATATTTGTTCTTGACAAAAAAATAAAAAAGTGATTAGATAACATTGTTATGTAACAGTGTTATCTTTTTATTTGTAATGATACTGCATAATAGAGGACAGCGGATATGAACAGCGATACAGAGAATTATGCAAGGCGCGGACAGCTTATTGAGGCAGCCAAAGAAGAATTTCTTGAAAAGGGATACAATAAAGCATCCTTAAGGAGTATATGTGCCAAGGCGAATATGACTACGGGTGCGCTCTATTTTTTCTTTAAGAATAAGGAAGACCTTTTTGATGAGATAGTGTCGAAGCCCTTAGAGGAGCTCAAGGCGATCTTAGCCGAACACTTTGAAGAAGATAAGGAATTCATGACGAAGATCACCGATATATCCGAGGGTGACATCGACCACAGTGATATCTCGGATAAGATAGTCGACCATATATACAGCAATTATGACAGCTTCCTGCTGCTGTTGTCCGGATCGGAGAATACCGTATTCGAGAACTGTGTGGACGAATTCGTGGATCTGACAGAGAAGTCCTTCATACAGATGATGGATGAATCACTTAAGAGGATGCCGGGGTGTGAGATAGACAGATATATGTCGCATTGGCTGGCTCATATTACGGTGGATGCCTTCATACATGAGATCAAACATGATAAAAATGTGGAGACTGCCAGAGTTAGGCTTCGCAATATAATGAATTATCTGGTGCACGGTTGGGTAACACTTACAATAGTTAAGAAATGATCGTATAAGAATAACCGCTTTTTGATACATAAGCCAAGGGTATCGGATGATACGGGCAGTGACGGAACAGGACAGGACATAACAGAGGTATCGGGAAGCGGTAAAAACATAACATTCACATAACAATGTTATGCGGTTAGCTGAAACTAACAACATATCAGGCATACAATGAATTAAGGCATAAAGGAGATGGTAAAGTATGTATCTTGAGATTAAGGATGTCAAGAAGAGCTATGGTCAGGACGGAAGCTATATTCAGGTGCTCAAGGGTGTCAATTCCGGAGTAGAGAGAGGACAGATGTGTGTGATTCAGGGGACATCAGGTTCCGGCAAGTCTACCCTTCTTAACTGTATCGGAGGCCTGGATGTGATGGACTCCGGTTCCATCAAAGTGGACGGAACGGAGGTGTTCGGCTTAAAGGGCGATGCACTGGCCAATTACAGAAGGGATAATCTCGGATTTATTTTCCAGTTCTATAATCTGGTTCCCAATCTGACCATCAGGGAGAATATTCAGGTATGTGAATATCTCACGGACGATCCTCTGGATATGGACGAGCTCATAGATGTGCTGGGGTTGACCGAGCATCAGAACAAATTCCCCTCTCAGTTATCCGGCGGACAGCAGCAGCGTTGCGCCATAGCGAGAGCTCTTATCAAGAATCCCAAGTTGCTTCTGTGTGATGAGCCGACGGGTGCGCTTGATTCCAAGACATCAAGAGATATCCTGATGCTTCTTGAGAAGATCAACGAACGCTACGGTACTACCATGCTTATTGTGACACATAATAATTCCATCAAGAATATGGTGCATAAGGTCATATTCCTTAAGGACGGACTGGTTAAGACAGAGTACCTTAATGAGAAGAGGGTGCCGGCTTCAGAATTGGAGGATCTGTGATGAACAGGATACTACGAAGACGATTCCCCAGAGAGATAAGAGCCAACCTTTTCAGATATCTGTCTCTTCTTATACTCATAGCTTTCTGTATGTACATCATAATCGCTCTGATAGATGCGGCTGAGACTATCATTCAGGGTACGGAGGATGCTTGGGTGAAGACTCATGTGGAGGACGGACAGGTCACGGTCTTCACGCCTCTGACGGATTCACAGATAGGACAGATCGAAGATGCGGGTGTCACGATAGAGGAGCATATAAGCTTCGAGGAATTCCTGGATGACGGTTCGGTACTGAGGATATTCAGGAACAGGGACAAGATAGATACTCTGACACTTGATGAAGGAAGAGAAGCCAAAGCGGAGAATGAGATCGTATTAGAGAAGAGATACAGTGAGGTGCACGAACTATCTGTTGGAGATGTGATCCGCATGGGAGGTCGGGATATCACGATCACGGGTATAGGCTCGACAGTTGATTATGATGCGGTCCTGCGTAAGTTCTCGGACACAGCCATAGACAGCAGATTGTTCGGAACCGCTTTCATGACGCCTGCCGGATATGATATGCTTAAAAGCTCCGGAGATACGGCTACAGAAGACTTAACATACGCATTTGTTCTCAATGATACCATGAGCCCGGATGAGTTGAAGCAGATGATAAAGGACTTTGAATTCGATTATAAGAAGGTCGGGGATAAGTACTATCGTGAGCTTCTGGACGATACATATGGGAAGAGAGACGAGATAGAGGATGGCATAAAGGAGCTTAAGGACGGCGTGGGCGAGCTTAAGGACGGAGTGAAGGAATTAAGAGACGGAACAGGTGATTTTAAGGACGGACTTAAGGAATTATATGATGGAAGCATTGAATTAAGAGACGGAACGGGCGAACTTAAGGATGGAGTGAAAGAGCTTGCGGATGGAGTGGACGAGTTGTATGACGGTTCCATAGAGCTTAATGACGGAACCAAGGATATGCAGGACGGAGCTCATGCGTACTGGGATGGTATTGGGGATCTGAAGCAGGGCATCAATGCCTTGGATGATGCCTTGGATGAACTTGAGAGCAATAACGGTGAGCTGACAGGCGGAGCCGAGAAGGTATTCGATGGAGTCCTCTCCATGGCGGAGGGGAATATTAATGATTCGATAGATAATATCAATTCAAGCGGGATGCTACCGTCCGGTTACAGTATCGAACATATCTCTCTTAGTCGAAGTAATTATGCGGAAGTGCTTAACGGTATGGCAGAACAGATGGGAGAGCTGGGGGCAGATACATCAAAGATCCAAGGTCTTCGTTCAAGCCTCGACGGTATAGCATCCTATGTGGAAGGAACTAAGAAGTATACCGATGCGGTTGGACAGATTGCGAGCGGAGCCTGTGAGCTTAATGCCGGAGCCAATGGCGCTGTAGATGGAGCATATGCATTGGAACAGGGAGCAACTGCTCTCCATGACGGTACTGTAGAGCTTGCGGACGGAGTGAATGAACTTAAGGACGGCACGGATGAGCTTAAGGATGGAGTGAATGAGCTCTATGACGGAGCAGGTGAGCTTGCGGATGGAGCCAAGGAAGGCTACGACAGCAGTATAGAGCTTGATGACGGGGTAGCGGAGCTTGCGGATGGAGTGGATGAGCTCTATGACGGAGTGGATGAGCTTAAGGAGCAGTCTGATGAGATGCTCGATGAGATATTCTCCAAGGCTCCTGACAATATCACTTCCTTCGTATTAAAGGATGAGAATATACGAATAGGAGGAGCAGCCGGTGATGTAGAGATCAATAAGCAGGCAGGTGCAGTAGCAGGTGTCATAATCATCATTCTTTTTACATATGTACTGTCTGTCTTTGTCATACATCAGATCCAGAACGAGAGCAGCGTGATAGGTACACTGTATGCCTTGGGTGTTAAGAAAAGGGATCTTGTCAGGCATTATATCACGATACCGACTATGATATCCCTTATAGGCGGACTTATAGGAGCCGCAGCAGGTTTTTCAAGATTCGGCTGTGAGTGGCAGATGGCAGACAGCTATAATTACTATTCGATACCCGTCTTTGACAAGGTCATACCGGCCTACCTGATCATATATTCGGTAGTGATGCCTCCGGTAGTGTCACTTATAGTCAATACACTTGTGATCAATAAGCGCCTGTCTAATACTGCATTGTCTCTTATAAGGAATGAACAGAAGGCGGGAAAGGGCAAGAATATCAATCTCGGAAGACTCTCCTTCCTTAACAGGTTCAAGATAAGGCAGATGTTAAGGGAGAAAAGGACGGCTTTCACCGTTATATTCGGAATGTTGATTTCACTGCTCATATTCATGCTCGGGATGGACTGTTATGTTCTGTGTGAAAGTGTGGGCAGGCTTAACAGCAAGGATACCAGATATGAGTATATGTATACCTACAAGTATCCCACCAAGGAAGTCCCTGAAGGCGGGGAGGCCTGCTATATCAATACGCTTAAAAAGTCTATGTACGGGTACAATCTGGACATAACGGTCATAGGAATAGATGATGATAATCCGTATTATGATGTTGAGACGGTCAAAGGGAAGAATAAGATAGTGGCAAGCGATGCCATCACAACAAGATATAAGGTAGGTATAGGGGATAAGATCATCTTCTCGGATAATGCCGAAGGGATAGATTATGCTTTTACGATAGCTGATGTGGTGCCTTATTCGGTCGGGCTGTCCGTGTTCATGGATATAGACAGCATGCGGGAGCTTTTTGGCGAAGAGGATGACTATTACAATGTGGTCTTATCGGATCATGAGCTTGACATCGAACAGGGCAGACTGTATTCGACACTTACGAAGGAGGATGTGGATAAGGCGGCCAATATCTTCATAGATCTTATGGCGCCGATGGTCGTTATGATGATAAGCGTATCGATAGTCATATTCTGTGTGGTGATGTACCTTATGATGGCTGTCATGATAGACAGATCCAGCTTCGGAATATCGCTTGTTAAGATTTTCGGATATAACACTAAGGAGATCAAGAAGCTCTATCTTGACGGTAACAGGATCGTTGTGATGATAGGAGCGTTAGTAAGCATCCCGATAGCCAAAGCGATCATGGATGCACTTTTCCCTTCCTTTGTGGGAAATGTGGCATGTCCCGTACATCTTGAGTTCAAGTGGTACTATTACCTGACTATATTCGCGGCCATAATGCTATGCTATACGATCATCAATATACTGCTTACGAGAAAGCTTAATAAGGTCAGTCCGGCAGAGGTTCTTAAGAACAGAGAATAGTATGGGACATTACATATTAATTATAGAAGAAACAGACCTAAATATTGTGGTTTTAATAACAGAAAATACAAGATTTTGCGAGGAAAAAAAAGGTTTTCAAAATACTCCAAAATCCCATTGACTTTTGTTTTTTACACAGTTATAATAACTCTTGCACTGCCCGTAGGGGTGGTACGAACTGAATATTTGGTAGTGGCATTATTCAGCTATTATTCGGAGAAATACTCAAGAGGCTGAAGAGGCGCCCCTGCTAAGGGTGTAGGTCGTTCACGCGGCGCGAGGGTTCAAATCCCTCCTTCTCCGTAGCATTTTTAGCGGTAATCGTTTTGAACGGTTACCGCTTTTTTTATCATCTTTTTCTTGACGGAAATTTAAGTGGCTGATATACTAAATAAAGTAGGGGTTTCCCTGCGAGAACAGAAGTTTTTACGGACATAAGGAGGAAAATATGTTTTGTACTAAATGCGGTGCCCAGCTTGAAGACGGCACAAAGTTCTGCACAAAGTGTGGCGCAAAATTAGTTGATGCAGCACCGGGACCTCAGTCTGCACCTCAGGCAGCTCCCCAGCCTGCTCCCAAGTATGTGGCAGCACCCCCTGCAACAAAGACCTGTCCTGCATGCGGAGCCGAAAATCCCGCTTCTACCCAGTACTGTGAAAAGTGCGGTGCGGAGCTCGGCGGAGGAAGCTCGGTAAGTTTCAAGGATCTTTGGAGTAAAATGACAGCCGATAAGACAAATTATCTTAAGGACACACCGTTCCTTATCGCATGGATAGGCGGTATGTTCTGCGGCCTGATGATTTTTATTTCCGTGTTCCTTCCGTTTGTCGAGATCGATTACGGAAAAAGCAAGAGCTTTGCTCTTATCAAGGCAGGCAAGAAGGTTTCAATGGGCGGCTACAAGATGAGGCTTGACATAGGTAAAGGCTACGGTCTTTTGTTTATCCTGATGTCGATAGTTGTCATTGCATGCTTTGCACTCAAGACCACTATCGGTTCGCTGATCGCAAGCGGCCTTACTTTCCTGATGGCGCTGATCGCAGTGCTTGACATCCATGGTGATATCAAGGATGCACAGGATGCAGGCGGTGATGTAGACGGCAAGATCGCCCTCGTATTCCTTATCCTTTTCTCGATACTCATGGTAGGAGCTGCGGTAGTCATGTTCCTCAGAAAACAGCGGATAAGAAAAGGCAGAAGATAAAAATACAATACCTCATTTTTCCCGGGACCGGAGCTTAAAAAGAGCGGTCCCGGTTTTTTTTACCCTGAATGAGTATTTGCGGATTTGTATCTATGCAGGAATTTTTATATATGTTATAATGAAAAGCAATTCAAAAAACAGGAGGCCTGCTATGGATAACAAGCTTGAAAAAACTGAATTATTTGAAGCATCGCATCTCACTTTACTGTTAACTTATACGGTCTTCTCCGTCATACTGATAGGAGAGTCGATATTGATGTCATGGGAGGACTGGGCGGTATTCCTTATAATCGTTGCTGTTCTTTTCTCATGGACATTGCACATCCAGAACAGGCTGCCTGAAGACATAAGGCTGTGGGTATATTCCATACTGATGATGTGCACCTTTTTCTTCTACGGGATCCATGAGACCAGTACCTTCGATCTTGCAGCCGTCATGTCAGCCGTGATCATACTTTACACCATGACCGGTATAAAGAGCCTGATCACTCTATGCCAGGTAACTTATTATCTGACCTTTACCTATGATATTCTGCTTATGGTAAAAAATAATTCGGATTTTGACAGCCTTATGGTTTCAAGGATCATGCTCCACTTTGCCATGATCTTTGCAACGGGAGCTCTTGCAAGATTCATCATCGACAGATGGGTCAAGGTTTTAGACAGGTCGGGAGAGGAAATAGAGCAGCTTACCAAGGCAACCGACAGGCTTAATGATTTCCTTGCGAATGTTTCCCACGAGATCAGGACTCCGATAAATGCGATCATCGGCCTTTCCGGCATCTGCGCGGATAAGACAGAAGATGAGGATATGAAAAAGGAGCTGCTCGCCATAAACAGTGCGGGTCACAGGGCTGCAGAGCAGATCAGCGATATTCTTGATTTTACCGAAATTGACAGGAAAAGCATCGCTAAGAATGAAGAGGATTATATGCTGTCCTCCATACTTAACGACCTTGTGAATAAGATCCGTCCGGAAAAGCCGGAAAATCTTGAGCTTGTCATAGATGTCGACCCGGCCATTCCCGCGGTGATGAAGACGGACATTTCAAAGCTGAGCAAGATACTTTTCCATCTCATTTCAAACGGCCTTAAATATACAAGAGAGGGCGGAGTATATGTGCGTATATACTCTATGAAGAAGGACTATGGCGTCAACCTCTGCATCGAGGTTACCGACACGGGTATCGGCATGACAGCCGAAGAGCTTGAAAATCTTTCGGAACGTTTTTATCAGGTGGATTCGGGACGCAGCAGAAAGTCAAGCGGTCTTGGACTGGGCCTTGCGATAGTGAACGGTTTTGTTTCGTCACTGGGCGGTTTCATGAGGATAAACAGCAGGTACGGAAGCGGAACAACGGTAAACGTAAGCCTTCCGCAGGAGGTCATCGACGAGACAAGCTGCATGTCCGTAGCGGACAGGGAAAAACTGAGCCTCGGAGCATTCCTGCATTTTGAAAAATTTGAAAAACCCGAAGTACGCGATTACTACAATTCAATGGTAAGGAACATAGTCAGGGGACTTGGCGTGCAGATGCACAGGGTAGACAATGTCGTGAATCTTAAAAAGCTCCACCAGACCGTAAGGCTTACCCACCTTTTTGTAGGACAGGAGGAATATGAAACCGATACCGCTCTCATGGAAAAGCTTGCGAGAGAAATGAAGGTTGTCGTTGTGGCTGATTCCGATTTTGTGCTTCCGAAAGGCTCGGCCGCACGTATCATGGAAAAGCCCTTCTACTGCTTCCCCGTTGCCGCAGTGTTAAATGAGGGCACCGACATGGAAAGGGTGGACCACAGCAGGATACGCTGCAAAGATGTACATGTGCTTGTTGTTGATGATGAGCCGATGAACCTTAT
>DGII01000135.1 GCA_002393095.1 Lachnospiraceae bacterium UBA3826
GTCTCATACTCAAGCCATGCACCACGGTTAGGGATAACCTGACATGAGAAGAGCTCCTTACCTATCTTATCATGTGATATTGAATAGTATATTCCGGGAGATCTGACGAGCTGGCTTACGATAACTCTCTCTGCACCGTTGATGACGAATGTACCTGTCTCTGTCATAAGAGGGAGATCGCCCATGAATATCTCATGCTCGCTTATCTCTTCCTTCTCCTTATTATAGAGACGTACTCTCACCTTCAGAGGAGCCGCATAAGTAGCATCACGCTCCTTACACTTCTCAATAGAATACTTAACGTCATCCCTACACAACTCGTAACTAACGAACTCTAAGCTTAAGTGACCGCTGTAATCCGCGATCGGAGATATGTCGTCGAAGACTTCCTTAAGACCTTTCTCAAGGAACCAATTGTACGAGTCCTTCTGGACCTCGATCAGATTGGGCATCTCTAAGACTTCCTTCTGCCTAGAGTAACTCATACGTACCTTTTTGCCACCATAGGTAGGTCGTATTCTGTTCTTTTCCATTGACATTTCACCCCGTTTGATTTGATATTTTTAATGTACTTGCGCATATCGCACCACAATAGTGCACTGTCCATTGTACGTCAAGGCTTATCGCCGTGTCAAGTTTTTTTTGTACGATAAATCTAACAACAAAAAGAGACCACGAATCCGTGGTCTCTTGCATGCTCAGCTATATTACTTAAGTGTAACCTTAGCGCCAACCTCTTCGAGCTTAGCCTTGATATCCTCAGCCTCAGCCTTAGCTGCGCCTTCCTTGATAACCTTGGGAGCTGAATCAACGAGATCCTTAGCTTCCTTAAGTCCGAGACCTGTAGCCTCACGAACAACCTTGATTACCTTAACCTTCTCTGCGCCTACCTCTGTAAGCTCTACATCAAACTCGTCCTTCTCCTCTGCTGCGCCTGCTGCTGCACCTGCACCTGCTGCTGCAACTACAACGCCTGCTGCTGCTGATACGCCGAATTCCTCCTCGCAAGCCTTAACAAGATCGTTAAGCTCGAGTACTGTAAGTTCCTTGATAGCATCAATTATATCCTGTGTTGATAACTTTGCCATGATAATGACTCCTTTCAAATAATAAAATAAACAATTACTCTGCTGCAGGCTCTTCTGCTGCAGGTGCTGCTTCTGCTTTAGCCTCTGCTGCGGGTGCTGCTTCTGCGGCTCCGCCTTTCTCAGCAAGCTGATTCATGACGCGAGCGAAGTTGGTGATAGGCGACTGGATACTTCCAAGCAATTTTGAAAGCAGTTCCTCTCTTGAAGGTATAGATGCAATGCTCTTCATGCCGTCTGCATCATAAAATGTACCTTCTACCACACCGGCCTTGATTTCAAGTGCTTCAGCGCCCTTGGCAAACTTTGCTAATACTCTTGCGGGAGCAGTTGCGTCTGATGTAGATATTGCTACAGCGCTGGGACCCTCAAGGTAGGGGGCAAGTGACTCGAAGTCCGTACCCTTGAATGCAAAGTTCATCATTGTGTTCTTGTACACCTTGTAGTTGACACCGGCTTCTCTAAGCTCCTTACGAAGCTTGGTATCCTGCTCAACCGTAAGTCCGCGGTAGTCAACAAGTACAACTGACTGTGCGTCCTTGATAGCAGCGCTGATCTCGTCTACAATAGGCTTCTTAATCTCAACCTTTGCCATATTTTTCTCCTCCTGTTAGATTTTTCGCCGAAAGGAGCGGATATATGGTCATTAAACCATTAAAAAATCCCCGCGCCAAAAGACATGGGGATAACGTGATCTCTCGTTCCATTCCTCGGCAGGCGTCTCCGTTAGAGCTTATATAAGCTACCTGCTGTCTTCGGCATGATCGCTTGTGCGACCGAAAAGTATAATATCATGTATGGTATATATGTGTCAACATATTTTTTAGCACGCCATATGCTCCGGCATTCTCATATTCATCACACCGTATTCCGGATGGCTTCTTATCCCGTCCTTTACTTCCTCGTTACATATCCTTCGAAGTCTATATATACCTTAGGGGATATTGACTGCATATAGTTAAGGACTCTCTGCTTCTCCTCGCCTGTCAGTATATTGGTGGTACTGTTAGCCTGCAATGCCGGGATGAATCGCAGGGTGTTCGTCCTGCCCTCTAAGTCAAGTGTCACTTCGAATAATCCGGTATCCCTTGTTTTGCCATTGAACCAGTAATTGCCGAGGCTGTATATGACAGGCACATCACCTATATAATCTATCTTCTGTAATATATGCGGATGGTCTCCGATGATAAGGTCTGCGCCGGCATCCGCAAGCTTCGGTGCCAGTTCATCCTGCGCCCAGTCGGTCTGCTCCATCATCTCAGTACCCCAGTGCACATATACCACCACGTAATCGCTCTCTTCCTTGGCCTGCCGTATTACATCGAACACCTTGGAGCTGTTCCAACATCTGAATACACCTGCGGAGGTATCCGTTGCGCCCTTGGTATCGGGATAGTCAAGCTTCTCTATCTGAGTGACAGCGACTATAGCGATCTTCACATCATGTACGATAAAGTATGAGGGCTTCATGGCCTCTTCTATATTGCGTCCGGCTCCCACATATGGCATATCTGCCGATTCAAGGGTATCAAGTGTATCAAGCAGTGACACCTCGCCGTAATCATATGTGTGATTATTGGCAAGAGAGACAATATCCACTCCCATATCGTCAAGATATCTTACGGTATCGGGCTGTGCCCTTAGCGTATACTGCTTATTCTCCGTGGGCGTACCGCGCGTACTGTATGTGAACTCGTTATTCACCATGAATATATCGGCTTCCCGCATGATATCAAGCGTCTCTTCGTTAAAGGCCGCATCTATCTCTCCGCCTCGAAGCCTTAGGCTGCCCATATTGTCATAGCCGTCGGCAAAGCTTATATCTCCGGCAAAAAGCATGCTTATCTCGTCTGCATATGCCGCATCCTTACCATATATACGGTTCTGTCTGCAAAGCTGCTCATCCGCAAGGAGCGCACCATAGCGGCTTCCGTCATCGGAAGTTCCTTCATCCTGTACCTGTCCTGAAGTATCTCTGTCGGTCTGATCCTGTTCGGTGATATCATAGACCTTTGCCGTCACTATCCCGCCATTCTTACCCGTACCGTTTCCGCCTGTCTTATCATCCGTCAGCCCCTTGTCCTTAAGAGCCAGTGTAAGCAATGCTCCCGTTCCTATCGCAAGCGTGATGACAAGAGTGATGATAAAGGGTTTTATCGCACTTCTCTTATCAGCGACATTACGTTTCTTCCTATTATAATTATCTACATATTGCGCTTGGTTCTTTTTTGATTTCATATATATAGTATATTACAACCCTAATGCTTTGTTGTCAAAAACTCAAAAAGACCGATACGTTCATCAACGCATCGGTCTTTTGTGAGCATATGTCATCCCGGTATGCCAAAGCATCCGGAAGTCTTAATCTTAATCCCAGTCTTAGTACTTAGCCGTAGATATCTTCACGCCGGGGCCCATTGTGCAAGCAAGTGTAATGCTCTTTAAGTACTGACCCTTAAGTGCTGAGGGCTTAGCCTTAAGTATTGCTGACATAAGTGCCTCATAGTTCTGTGCAAGCTGCTCCTCTGTGAAGGAAGCCTTACCTACAGGTACATGTATGATGTTAGCCTTGTCAAGTCTGT
>DGII01000091.1 GCA_002393095.1 Lachnospiraceae bacterium UBA3826
ATCAACTCGACTGAGTTAGTCTTAATTATATCTCTTGCTCTCCTGCCCATATCTGCCCTTAGCTTTGCATCCGACATAAGCCTTATAAGGGCCTCTTCCATAGCTCTTACATCCCCGACAGGCGTCAGTATCCCGTTGACACCATCCTCTATGAGACTCCTCGGTCCACCGCAGGGACAGTCCGTTGCAATTACGGGAAGTCCAAGTGCCATAGCCTCCATAAGAGCATTCGGCAGTCCTTCCGTATCCGAGGGCAGCACATATATCATGGCATCCTCGATATCTGCAGCTACGTGATCACTGTCACCCGGCAGAAGGACTCTTTCTTTAAGACCCAGTTCGGATATCCTTGCCTGCAATTGCTCTCTGTATGGTCCCTCACCGTATATGACCACATATGCATCCGGATAGGTTGACGCTATCCGTGCAAAAGCATCTATCAAGAGTCTGTGATTCTTATAGTCATACAGCCTGCCGGTAGCCACGATCTTCTCATAAGACGCATCTCTTGTACGTTCTCCGGTATCCGTGCTGTTGTCTTCCTTGCTCAATATCTCATTATCCCGTATTCCCAAGGCTGTCGCTTTATCCGCAAATTCCCTGAATATCGGATTGGATATGACGATGCACTTATCCTTAAGCCTTCCACCGAAGAATTCCTTCTGATATTCTGTCTGGCACACTATACGCTCACATCTGCCGCAAGCCCATAACAGAAGCGCCCTCTTCTTACCCTTACTGTAATCATCATAGGGATTGGATCTTACAGCACCGATCACCCTATATCCGGTGCAGGTAAGGGCGAGCACTGCTCTTATTACACTTGAGAGCATGAATACCACGATCTTATCCGGCGCTTCCCTCTTCACATGGTGTCTGATAGCCTTAAGCCTTGACAAAGCAGACATATGACCGTCCTTATCAATGACTATACGCCTCAGATTATCTGACAGTTCGTATTCCGTTTCATCCACCGTATCTGTGAGGATAACTGCCTTATATTCATCACTTTTATCTATCTCATCCGCTATGGTTAAGAGTACTCTCTCTGCCCCTCCCTTATTAAGCGAATGGATATAGAACAATACTTTAGTCATATGCTCTCTGATATATCACCCATATCACCCATATCATGCCTTATCCGTCGGAAGACAGATAAGGTTACCAAGATATATCTCATCCTCTTCTTTGTCGAATCTCTCGAAGCCCGAACCATCATAGAAGGTTATCTCACCGAAGTATATCCTGCCGTCTATCTGGTACCAGTCGATCCTTGCATGATACATATCCGCTGCGATCAATTCTGACAGCTCCATCATCTTATCAAGGCATTTTGGTCTGTCTCTGTGCTCCGTACACGGCATAAGCCCATGCTGTATGATATCAAGCCTGTTCCAGTCCCTGTCATAGAATGTCTGGGTATGTTCCCTGCCCTTGACGAATCTGTTCTCATGAACCTCGATCACTTCTGCTCTTCCTCCAAAGCACATGATCTTATAATCCTTAAGGTCACCACATGCATCTTCAAGATACTCTTCCGCTATGATCCTTGGTCTTACGTCCTTATACGGCCATTCTCTGTAGGTACTGTAATAATTGCGCCTGCATGCTTCCCTAAGCCTCTCCGTTGCTCCCTTTATATCGAATGATCCTCTGTCCCTGCATATCTCCACGCTTCCGGAATCATGAGTGCACTTAAGCACGAATCTGTCCGGAAGAGCATCATAGTCGATGTCATCAGCTTTATCATATATCCCGTAGCAGTCTATCAGGTATTCATCGCCCAGAGTCTTGGATATATAGTCCCTTACCTCGTACTTATCCACCATAGTGGCATATATATCCTTACGGTCGTGGAGCTTAAGCCATTGCAGCTTCTCATTGTACAGCTTCGGCGACTTAAGGTTAAGCCTTCTGTGCATTGTCGCCCTGTATAAAAGCTTAAGGTATGTCTCATCACTCAGGAAGTCCAGATAGCCCTTAGATGCCGGCGAAGTTATGAAATATACGGGATTAGTCAGGAAATCTCTTATCTTACTCATATCTTCTGTACCACTGCTCAAGGACGAACACACTCCACAAAAGTGACTTATTCTCTCCCTTTCTCATGAAATCCGACATAAGCTTTACAACTCCCGACTTATCAAGATATCCGTCCCGTACAAGCCTTGAATCCGTCAATATATCCCACGCCATATCATGTACCGGACCCTCCTTAAGCCAACTGCCGAGAGGAACCGAGAATCCCTTCTTGGGTCTGTCGGTCAGTTCCTTAGGCACATACCTGTACAGAAGCTCCTTAAGCACATGCTTGCTTATGACTGTTCCATCCGCTTCTCTTCCAAGCTTATACTCAACAGGAAGAGAGAATGCAAGCTTAAGTACATCCTTATCAAGCATTGGGACTCTGTTCTCAAGTGATACTGCCATCCCAGCTCTGTCTACCTTGACTAATATATCATCAGGATGATACCTTAAAAGGTCTCTTAGCATCATGACATCCTCTATGTCTGCCAAGCCCTTCGCAAGCTTATCCTCAAGCAGTCTCTTACGCTCCGCCTGCAGCTTGTGATCCGTACCTATGCCCTTACCGGCCGAGACCGCGCCCTGTACTTTATATGACATGCCTGTCATATCATAGCATACCGCCTCATGTATATCGTCTATACTTTCGCCCATAAGACAATGTCCTGCACGATACAATGTATCATTGTAACTGTTATATATCAGTCTTCCCGCGGCTCTCCTGCACCGGCCCGGCACCTTAAGCAGCCTATTGTAGAGTCCTGCGCACTTATAGTATGTATTGTATCCTGCAAAAAGCTCATCTCCCGCATCTCCGGACAATGAGACGGTCACTTTGCTCCTTGCAAGCTTACTTACCAGATAAGTAGGTATCTGAGAACTGTCGGCAAAAGGCTCCGTGAATATCTCCGACATCTTCGGTACCACTTCAAGAAGCTCTTTCTCCGATATAATAAGGCATGTATGATCGGTTCCAAGATGCCCTGCGATACGCTCCGCATCCCCGGACTCATCATATTTCTTATCATCAAAGCCTATAGTGAATGTCTTCACAGGCTTATCGCTTAAGGCTTGCATCAGAGACACACATACGGAGCTGTCTATTCCGCCGGAAAGAAATGCACCTATGGGCACATCAGCTACAAGCTGACTTCTAACCGCAGCCTTAAGCACAGCTTCAAGCGAATCCACGGCATCATCAAAGTCTCCCTTAAACCGACCATCGTCCTTACCGTATTCATACTCACCGACAAGATCATAGTATACGGCAGTCCTATGCTCCGTATATGGTGGGTCAAAGCTTACCACAGTACCCGGCGTAAGCTTATATATATCCTTATATATGGATAACGGTGCCGGAATGAAGCCGTATCTTATATATTCACTTACGGCATTGCTGTCGATTGCATTGTCGAAGCCCGGATATGCACGTATCGCATCTATATCGGAGGAAAAGATCAGATCGCCCTTAGCATACCCATAATACAGAGGCTTCTCACCTATCCTGTCTCTGGCAAACGATATAGTGCCGGTCTTAAGATCATACACAGCTATGGCGAACATGCCCTTCGTAAGAGTCAGAGCCTCTACGACTCCGTATGCTGCGATCGCTTCTAACAGGACCTCCGTATCAGATGTTCCTATCCAATTACCACTCTTACCTTCTGCCTCAAGCCTCTCTCTTATATCGGAGACATTATATATCTCTCCGTTATATATCATTACGAATCTGCCGTCATGGGACTTCATGGGCTGTGAACCATTCTCCGACAGATCCTGTATGGACAGTCTTCTGTGTCCGAATACCACGCCCCTTTTATCATCTATGTAGAAGTCGCCGCCATCCGGTCCCCTGTGGAGCATTCTGTCATTCATTCCAAGAATGGCTGCTTCACGGGCTTCTCTATTCATGTGTGTACATACAAATCCCGCTATTCCGCACATATATCACTATATTCCCACTTTTGACAAGGCAACTTCCTTCGTCCTTATCATCTTACGATTCTCGACCTTATATATGATATCGCAATTCTCAATAGTCCGCAGTCTGTGTGCTATGATCACAAGCGTCTTGCTGCCATGCAGCCTGTCAATGGCTTCCATTATGGCTGTCTCGGTATCGTTATCAAGGGCAGATGTGGCTTCATCGAATACCATAAGCTCAGGATCATGATATAGTGCTCTGGCTATACCGAGTCTCTGCCTCTGTCCCCCCGATATACGTACCCCCCTCTCTCCTATCTGGGCATCAAGCCCCTCAACCAGACCCTCTACGAATTCCTTCATCTGAGCCTCTGCAAGAACCTCCCATACCCTTTTATCATCTATATCCTCATCCTTTACGCCGAAGGCTATATTGTGCCTTATACTGTCATCAAGCATATATATATTCTGAGGTATATAGCCTATATGCGAAAGCCACTGTCCGTAATGCTCCATCACATCTTTTCCGTCACACAATATCCTTCCGGACTGTATCTTAAGAAGTCCGAGCAGAATATCCACGATAGTGCTCTTACCTGCACCGGATGCACCCACGACACCTACGGACTTCCCTATCGGTATCTCCATATCTGTATTATCAAAGATAAGCTTATCTGTCCTAGGATATGCGAAGGTTATTCCCTTAAGCTCTATCATATGATCCATCGTAAGGCTGTCATCTGTCGTCTTAGCCTCTACTGATACTGCGGCATCATGACCTTCCTGCATCCTTACAGACTCAGAATCTGCATATTTAACCAATACATTCTCTTCACTGAGTCCCTTGGTATCAACATTCTCATAGATGTAGTTAAGTGCAGGCTCATAATACGCGATATTCGCCATGTATGTATTAAGGCGGTTGACGCTTGGTAAGAGCCTCATGGCAGCTATGGCGAATGCCGACAGAGTTGTCAAAAGTGCGGCTATATCCGTTCCGAAGGCCATACTGAGCATGACATAAGCCAGTATTCCCACGATGGCCACGGTCTCTATTAAGAGTCTTGGAAGATTGGTAAGGACGTTATACTTGATCTGATTATCCGCATATCCTTCAGCACTGTCCGAATACCTGTCCGTGAAGTAATACTCCCTCTTAAGCACCTTCACATCCTTGATCCCCGATGCTGATTGCAGTATCCACTTATACATTCCTGCCTGAGTTATCCTTGCGCCCTCTCCTGCCATATTAAGATGCTTCTTAATGACCTTGGTATTGTATAGTGTCAACAATCCGAGCAGTCCTGCTACCAGTATCGTCATCTTCCAGTCAAGGACCAAAAGGAATATGCCAAGACAGAGTGATACGATGATCTCGGATGCAAAATTCATACACTGCAATAAGAGATTAAAGATATTGTCCATATCTCCGTATATGGTACGGATTATATCCGATGTCTCCGCATAGAGATAGTATTCGTATGGTCTGTGAAGGAATTGCCAGAGAAGATTGGTAGTACATCTGGCACGATTACGATTGGCGAATCTGGCAAGGAGATAGGTCTGGAACACCAGAAATGCATTCTTGATGACAAAAGCTGCCATTATCACACCCAGCAAGATAAAGGTAAAGGTTCTGATATCATCCACTCCAAGTATATCCATCGCATTTATTACAATCACATTAGACGAGAATTTCTCCTCGTCAAGTACTGCACTCACAAGCGGCAGTATCAATGATGCACTTGCAGTCTCCAGCACTCCGCCTATAAGTATCAGGACCATAAGTCCTGCGATCTTTATCTTCTGCCCTCTGTCCAATATGGCTGAGAGCTTATGCAACATATCACGCGACATAATAACTCCATCTGTATATCCTGCATGGCATATACAGAGTCCGCTCCATAATAATAACCACTTCTGCAGGCGCTTTATGTATTATACCATTATGTCAATAAATATGCTATACTTACGGCATGCGATACCTTGTGAGACTGGATGATATAACTCCATATATGAACAGGCGTAGGTTCGAGGCTGTAAGGGATATTCTTGACAGGTATAATATCCGTCCCATCATTGGTGTAGTACCCGACTGCCGGGATGAGAATATATATGCTCCCGATGGTGAGCGATACAGTGATATTGAGTTTAAGGAGCTGCTTGCAGAGCTTACAGCAGGAGGCTGGACAGTTGCCCAGCACGGGACTAATCATGTATATTCCACCACAGACGGCGGATTACTTGGCATCAATCCCTTCAGTGAATTCGCCGGACTTTCATACGACACCCAGTATACCAAGCTTAAGCAGGGGCAGGCGGAACTTAGAGGGCTTGGAATAGACACAACTCTCTTCATGGCTCCCGGACATTCCTTCGATATGAATACCCTTAAGGCACTTAAGACCCTTGGCTTTAGTGCTGTTACGGACGGACTGTATCATAAGCCTTACATAAGAGAGGGACTTCTCTTCATTCCATGCACGCTTACAGCCTATGATAAGATGAAGGACACGGATACCATATGCCTGCATCCTAATCTTATGGATGACACAGACTTAAGAGAGCTTGAGAGATTCCTTGAGAGACATGCGGATGAAGCTGCGGACTATGATGAGGATGCGTTACGGGCTGAGGCCGTTAAGTATAGCCCCTCTATAGCCCATGCGGAAAGCTCTGCGCTTAGGAGACGGGAAAGCCGCAACAGGATAGCCTCATCTAAGAAGCTATCCAATTTCATGGTATATACCAATCATAAGAATAAGGTGATCAAGTGGATAAAGCGCGTGATATATTCGCCTTTATTGCTGACAAGTAAATTCCAATAACCACCATAAGAGGTACATATGTGCGGAATCAACGGAATAGCCGGATATAACGGCGATCCAATACACGATATAGGTATTATGAACGAGTGCATCATAAGGCGCGGTCCCGATGCGGGCGGGCACTTCACGGATGAACGCAGACATGTGGTCATAGGTCACAGACGCCTGTCCATAATAGACCTCTCCGAAGCGGGTGCCCAACCGATGGAATCCCATGACGGAAGATATATCATGGCATATAATGGCGAGATATATAATGCACCTGAGATAAGAGAAAAGCTTACATCCTCTGTGCAGGGCTTAAGCTTTAACGGTACATCCGATACCGAGATACTCCTTGAAGCCATTTCAGTCTGGGGACTTAAGGATACACTTATAAAATGTCGCGGTATGTGGGGAATATCTCTGTATGACAGAGAGGACGGCAGTGTTATGTTAACCAGAGATCGTATCGGAGAGAAGCCTCTCTACTACGGCATGGTAAACGGGCAATTCGTGTGGTCATCGGATATCAGAGCCATTGCTTCAATAAGCGGCTTTAATAACCCGATCAACAAAAGCATACTTCCCATATATCTCAGGTACGGTTATATTCCCGCACCCTATACCATATATAAGAATATCTACAAGCTTACACCCGGTACTATACTTACCGTGGCTCCACCTTACAGTATTCCTCTTAGTTCGGATGAGCTGCCTGTCAATGCCGCAGGCTTTGATATCTCGCCCTATTACAACATATGCGAAGTGGCAAGATGCGGTCAGGCTCACCTTTTTGACGGAAATGAAGAAGAAGCAGCCGACGAGCTTGAGGCAAGACTTAAGAATACGTTAAAGGGGCAGATGCTATCAGACGTTCCTCTGGGCGCATTCCTGTCAGGAGGCATAGACTCTACGATGGTAGTGAGCCTCATGCAACAGATATCCGACAGACCTGTCAGAACATTCACCATAGGCTTTGAAGAAGAAGCGTATAACGAGGCCACCTTCGCAGAAGCCACAGCTAAGCATCTTGGTACACAGCATACACAGATGTATGTGGGATATAAGGATGTGATGGGGCTCCTTCCTGTGTTAAGTGAAGCCTACGGGGAACCCTTCGCGGATTCGTCACAGCTTCCAACCATGCTGGTATCTAAGATGACGAAGGAGCATGTGACAGTTGCTCTGTCCGGTGATGCCGGAGATGAATTCTACTGCGGATACAATACCTATAAGGATGCCAGGAAGGGACTTGCAATAATACAGGGCAAGCTGGGGTTTTTAAAAGGGAATACAAGACGAAATGTCGGCAGGCTGGCTAAAGGCCTTGACTTAATGCTTCCCACAGGCATAGGTTCCATAAGGAACAATATACACACTCTTAATCAGGTGCTTAATACGAAGAATACCGTAGAGGATTATTACAGAGCCATGAGCGACAGTTCTCTTATATACGGCCTGATACCTGACAAAGCCCTGCTTTCTCATATGCCATCCGTATCGGATGATTCCTATACCGATGGTCTTCTTCCCGATGGCGAGAGTAATCTTATGCTCATGGATATGCTCCAATATCTTCCGGATGATATACTGACCAAGGTTGACAGAG
The DNA here is from genome assembly GCA_002393095.1 of Lachnospiraceae bacterium UBA3826. Lineage (GTDB taxonomy): Bacteria > Bacillota > Clostridia > Lachnospirales > Lachnospiraceae > Colinaster. The sequence goes on from DGII01000091.1 coordinate 8,368, forward strand.
CAGGTATGTACTATTCTCTTGAGACCCGAATCCCTCTTTTGGATGCTGATGTTATGGAATTTGCATGGTCCATGCCTCTATCATATAAGATGGATAACGGTATCACCAAAAAGCCTTTACGTAACATACTCTACCGCTATGTTCCGAAAGAGCTTATGGACAGACCGAAAAAAGGCTTTTCTGTACCGGTGTCAAGATGGTTACGTGAGGGAGAGATGCGTGAGTGGGCAGAAGCAATACTTAAGAACAGCAGAAGCCTGGCATCGGAATATATCAATGTGGCATATTATGATAAGTTATGGAACAGCTATCAGCAGGGCGGTGAATGGTCGAAGCTGCTGTGGCATACACTCATACTCTGTGACTGGCTTTTGAAGCAATGAACTGCCACGCCACCCTTACTGTGCGGAGTGCGGTTATAAAAAGTGCCGGATGAATATCATTGGCTTTCAGTGCATGTATTGCCTCCTTTATGGAGTTGATATATGCACTTTTTGTTGAATTACTTGTTCCGCCATAGTACATGGATATCAGCACTTCAGGCACATAACCCAGTTGCCCGCCGTTTTTCAATATACGAAGCATATATTCATAGTCTGCGGAACAGATATAGGACGTATCATACGTACCGTACTTCTCATACACTTCCCTCTTAAGCATAAGAGTGGGATGCGCAGGCATCCAGCCGGAGCCGATATGCCCCCTTCCCATGTGCCAATACCTGATAACTCTGTCACCCTCAGCATATACAAGGTCGCTGTGGGCGCCGAGGACTTCGCCGGCACTGCTTCTCTCCTCTTCTTCTATGGCCTTCACGAGCTTAGAGATAGCATCAGGCATGGTCAGTCTGTCATTCATGACCTGAATATAGTCTCCTGATGAAAGCGCATACGCATTATTGAGTCCCTCGTATATACCGCTGTCCTTCTTCGAATCGCAGATCACCTTGTATCTTGACCTGGTGCTGAATTCATCTATGATAGCCAGGGTTGCATCCGATGAAAGACTGTCAGCTATGCATATCTCGATATCGGGATAGTCCTGTGCCTCGATGGATTCAAGCGTACTGCCGATATAGGCTTCGCTGTTATATGTAGTTAGTAGTAAGGATACTTTCTTAGACATGTTCACTGCAATTGCGTATTGGCATGCTGTTATAATCTGTTATGGTCTGCCGTTATATGCTATCTTTGGATACTTTGCTCTCCAGATCCCTTATCCTTTTTTCAAGGAGAGCATACGTGGGAGTCCGTATGTTAACTCAATTCTATCTATTATGTCAAGAATTACCTTGTCTTCCTCGAAGCTGTACTCAGCCTTCTTCTCTCCCCTAAGTACTGCCAGAAAATCCAGCAGCTCCGTCACATACATATTCTCCACGATGGTGGGATTATAGCCTTCTCTGTGCTCTACGTGTGTATATATGTCCACAGACTTAAGCATACTCTCAACCTCGTCATATTCGGCTAATCCGTCAGGAGAACCATCCCATGTCAGATAGAATCCCTCACCTGATATGAGCAGTGATCGCACAGGCGGTCTGGATACCACATCGACCGTGAATACTCCCGTATGCCCCGTCTTATGCTTTATCAATATATTATAGCAATCATTGAAGTCTATATCTAAGGCTGTCTGTCTTGAAGACATACACTGCACTGACTCTATCTCACCGAAGGCTTTAACCATCCACGGAAGCTCTACAGCCAGTATCTCCCTGCATCCGTTGGTCCTCTTATTACCTATGAAGAAGTCCTTATAGCTTTCCCACGGATGCCAGTCCGGAAGATACTGTCCGACATGGTATGTATAGTTTAGTCGCCTGCATGCTTTACCTTCTCCACAGTCTGACACATCCTTTACTTTATCTGTTATATATCTCATCTCATCCCTGTATATAGGGGTAGATGAGAGAAAAAGCATAAGTCCCTTCTCCTTGGCTAAAGCCAGATTATCCTCATATCCGTCCGACACAAGATTAAGCTCCGTGAACACATTAAGCCCGTATCCCAGACACTCCTTAATTATCAAGGCGTGTGACAAGGGTGAGGTGGATATCACGGCAGCGTCTATTCCGGCAGATTCTCCCGCTTCGACTGCAGCTTTGATGCTGTCGTATGTCTTAAATGTGAAGCCAAGCTCCTTAGCTTGTTCCTCAGCCTCACATCTTCTGTCACTTCGTCCGTCCGTCCCAACAAGTTCTATATCCGCTTTTTCCGTAACCGAGATCTCATGCAGCAGACGCATCCTGCGCTTTCCCATGGAACCCAGTCCGATTATCAGTATACGCATACTATTTTCCTTATTGTATTACAGCTTTACATTCTTACTGTATCACTTTATCACTTTATCACTACATTACTATCTGATAGTCGTGCCGTCTTATCCTCTTATTGTCTGCTTCTGTCAAGATCATAGAAGCGCTTTTTAAGGCTTATTCCCTTTTTAACCACATCTATACTTATCCTTGCTATCTTCTCAGCCGCATGTCCGTCACCATAAGGTGATATTACATCCTTACATATACGGGCAAATTCTTCGCCGCACGCCCTATCCATAGCCGTAAGTATGCTCGTCTTATCGGGCGAACAGTCGATGACGCTCTCACATCTTAGTCTTCCTTTCTGCCTGTCTCCGATATTAACTGTAGGTACATGCATCGCCGGGGCTTCATACAGACCGCTTGATGAATTTCCCAGTACGAAGAGGGCATTCTTCATAAGTGACAGGTACCTGCGAACTCCAAGTGACGGATATACGTGAAGATTTTTTATCCTGCCTTCCGCTTCATCAAGTATCTCATTGATCCTGCTGCCGCCCATGTCCGCATTGGACTTGGTGACAATGAACTCTATATCAGGTCTGTCAGCCACAGCTCCAAGGAATTCCTCCATCATACCGTCTATATCACCATCTTCAAGCGTAACCGGATGATATGTACACAGAGCGTATGCGATATCTGCTTTACTAGACATATCGGCAGATACAGACCATTTATCCGCTCCGATATCCTTAAGCACCTCTTCCTTAGACATATAGTCCATATTAAGGATATTGTCTATGGCCGTATCGCCTACGTTATATACCCTGTCAGGAGCTTCCCCAAGCTGAATGATTCTTCGTCTTGAATCCTCATTGGTCGGGAAATGCAGGTGGCTCATCTTAGTGATGGAGTGCCTTATTGCCTCATCAATAGCACCCTCCGTAGTATCTCCGCCGCACAGATGTATAATGGGAGTATGTGTATTCATGGCCGCTATCGCCACCATAAGCATCTCATATCTGTCGCCCAGTATATATACAGCATCATAATGATTATCCGAGAAATGTCCGGTGAATTCCGCAAGCGTCACCGCCTGATCTCCGGATATATCCGCCGGAGTATCTGACCTTACGGGAATCGGGATCTTATAGTCTATCCTCACTCCGTCACTTTCGATCTCATCCACAGTCATACCGTAATCGGATGACAGATGGGTGCCTGTCACTATCAGATCGACCCTTATACCTTGCGTATCCATATCAGTTACTCTGTCTGATTCGCGGCCCGGCTTATCGTGTGACTCAGTCTCTGCTGCCGATCGTTCCTCATACTTTCGAAGCTCATCGATCAGTGGTCTCAATATCCCATATTCAGCTCTTGTTGCTGTGATAACACCTAATCTTATCATTCTCTTAGTCTATTCTATCTATCTGTCTATTATATCTGAATTAGTCCTTATCAGTTCAGATAAAAAAACGTCGTACTACCTCGAGCCCCTGCCTGTGAATACCACGATTATCGTCTGTAGCAGTATCTTAAGATCGAGCAGAAGTGACCAATTATCTATATACTCAAGGTCAAGCGCCACCACATCATCAAAATCCTTAATATCACTCCTGCCGCTTACCTGCCACATACCTGTAAGTCCGGGAGTGATGGACAGCCTGCGTCTGTAGTGCGGGCTGTAGCGCTCGAATTCATCCTCTGTCGGAGGTCTTGTCCCAACAAGACTCATATCTCCCTTAAGGACATTGTAAAACTGTGGGAATTCATCAAGACTGGTCTTGCGGAGGAAGCGCCCTACGGCAGTTATCCTCGGATCATCCTCCATCTTGAACATAAGCCCTTCCATCTCATTATCCTTAAGCAGCTCCTTCTTACGCGCCTCGGCATCCGTATACATCGAGCGGAACTTATACATGGTAAAACGTCTTCCACCCTTACCGATACGGGTCTGCCTGAAAAATACCGGACCCTTGGAATTAAGCTTGATGGCTAATGCTATAAAGGGGGTCAGTAGTGCCGTAAGCACAAGACCCACGATGGCTCCTATGACATCGAATATCCGCTTGATAAGCCTTCGCCTGTAATCCGTAGCCGCATTCTCATATGTGATGACCAGATGGCCCGCAAAATCTCCTATGGACTGCATTGAACCTCTGTGTCTGAAGTCCCCCACGCTGTAATAGCACTTAACTCCCATAGTCTCGAAGTAATTGATTATACGTTCAACCGCATCCCTTCCCATACTAGGAAGATACAGGAACGCCGCATCCATCACCTCGCTCGTGAGTCCGTCCATGACCCCCGCACCGTTGGCCACTATAGGTATACCATCTATGTCCTTCTTCTCAGGGTCAACCACCGCATCCATAAGCGCTATAGCCATAACCTCATAGCTCCACTCATGGTCCTTACGTATATCCTGCAGCAGTCCGTCCACGAACTCCTCAAAAGTAACTAACATCACCTTCTCGGAATTCGCACTTTTCTTATAATAGCCACTTAGGAACTTCTTGAAAAAGGTGTGCATTATGTACGTCAGCACAATGTCGATGACAACATACCATCCGAACACAAGTCGCGAGAATGCCTGCCCCTGTCGCAGAATGAACACTGTAAAGCCAAGCAGCACCGTCATGCTGACTGCATACTTGACTACAGCCACCAATTCTTCGAAGTAACCTCTCTTGAATATAAAGTGATTCCAGTCAAGGAGTACTCCGTACAGAACACAAAAAAGAACAAGCCCCAGACATATCATGTAGTCCACCTGTCCCATATGATACTCGCCCCGGTATCTTAGGTAAAAAGAGCATACATAAGATACCAGCACGCAAGCCACATCAATGAGTACCAGAGAATATGTCTGTATTAGATTGTTTTTCTTGTTGAATGTATTCATATCTTTATCAGTATACCATAATTCTTCGGCACTCACCATCTATGGTTCTTTATTTCACCGAATTATATATAGCATCCGCAGTCTATTGTATGTTCCTATAGACATTGTCTGTAGTCTGTCAAAAGGAGCAATGCCAAAAGCATTGCTCCCATATCCAGTCATCGTATTACTTTATCGCAGAAAACATACTCAATAATTCTCAGACTTAAGCTGGAAATAATCCCTCGGATGATTACATACGGGACATACCTCCGGCGCTTCCCTGCCTACAACTATATGACCGCAATTGCTGCACTGCCAGATACAATCGCCGTCTCTTGAGAATACAAGCTTGTCCTCTACGTTCTTAAGGAGCTTGCGATATCTCTCCTCATGCTCCTTCTCTATGGCTGCCACACCCTCGAAGAGCTCTGCTATCTCATCAAAGCCCTCTTCTCTTGCCTTCTTGGCGAAAGACGGATATATCTCCTGCCACTCATAGGACTCACCCTCAGCAGCTTCCTTAAGGCAATCTATGGTGCTGCCTATGCCTGTGAGTATCTTGTACCAGATCTCCGCATGCTCCTTCTCATTAGCTGCGGTCTCTGCGAAGATATTGGATATCTGCACATAACCCTCCTTCTTAGCCTTGGATGCGAAGAAGGTATACTTATTGCGGGCTTCCGACTCTCCTGCAAAAGCTGCCTGTAAGTTCTTTTCTGTCTCTGTTCCCTTAAGGTCCTCTGCCCTGCATCTCCATTTATTCTCTGCCATGATAATCCTCCATTTACCTAATAATGATCAAAGCTCCTTAACCCATAATCCGTGAAGATTGCAATACTCGTATACTGCAACAGCCTTATCGCCTGCTGCCAGAGTAAATTCTGCCACGGGCTTATCACCTGCCTTAAGATTTTTAACCTGATATCCGGATGCAGTCTCAAGTACTATGAACTGTATATGGTGCTCCTCAAGCATCGGATGCTCCACTTCGCCTATCTGCACCTTAACAGAGCTTCCGTCTATCATAACAGCCGGCACATGCTTCTCATAAGCTCCGTCAGTAGCTCCGGGTACAAGCTCCTTCATGGGCTCCCCGCAACATACCACCGGAACACCGGAATCATTAAGCTTAGTGATAATATTGCCGCAATGCTCACATCTGTAAAACTTCATAGTGTAACCTCCGTTTCTTGAATCTATACATTTTACTCAGTATAACATAAATTCCGGCGCTCGGCATCCCTGCCTCGCTTTTTCCCCGGAATTTATTGTATAACATCGTGTTACATCATAAATTCCGGCGCTCGGCATCCCTGCCTCGCTTTTTCCCCGGAATTTATTGTATAACATCGTGTTATATCATAAATTCTGAAGACTGTCCCTTTTTGATCTGTATTCTATGATAGGCATATCCGCTGCCACAAGAGACTCCCTCATGCGAAGCTCGCTTCTTACGGGAAGCTGCGTCTCCACGATCCGCTTATCCTGTCTCTCTACTATCTTATTGGCCCTGCTTCCAAGCCATGCAATTGCCTTGTCTATAGCCCTGACTCCCGTGATCTTATTATAAAACCTAAGAGAGATTATAGCATGCTCATCATCCACTGGCACGAAATACGCCAGGATCATTATCTTGTCCGTCACATGATTAAGCCACATATTGGGGAATTTAAAAGTAAGATTGGTCTCTTTGATCACACAGTCCTCAGCGGACTTAGGCGTCTGCCCCGTGTCGACCTCATTATTGGCGCTGGTCTGCAAGGTATTATCATCAAGCCACACAACCTTAGGACCGTTGCATAAGCGCTTATCACCTCTGCCGATCGTGGTGCGATGCACGAACGCCAGATGTGACACATCCAATTGATTCTCTATAACTCTGGAATAGTGAACATTCCACATATCATTGATATGGTCGTAGGTATACGAGGTATCCTTCACCACATCGAATACATCCGGCTCACCCACAGGCTCACCGTCTCCGTACCATGCAAAGATTATGCCTCCGATCTCTTTGGTCACATAGTGCTTCATATGAAACCGGCTGTAATCAGCCGCAGAAGCTCTGCCCTCCGACGGCACATACACGCACTTCCCCGTCAAATCATACTCTATCCCATGAAATGGGCACCTGACATGATCATCCGTCACACAGCCCTTGGCGAGAGATGCACCCCTGTGAGCACACAGACTGCTGATGCATCCGATCTCACCCTTACTGTCTCTGAAAAATATGAGATTCTCACCGAACCTTCTTGCCCCGACGATCTTCCCATTCTTAAGTTCATGCGAAGAGAGGACTGCGTACCATTTGTTTTTGATCATACTTTTTCTCCCGAAAACTATAAACTAAGAGCAGCAATACTAATTATATTATCTCGTCCGCGTCTCGATGCGGATGTTCGTCAAATCTCAGCCCATGCAGGCATTGCAGCAACCTGTCTTTATTATATCATATATATCACAGCAATACATATATCAGTATCCTACTCTTCCCGGCGGGATAAACCGTCCACCGGACGGTTTATTATATCATATATATCCTGTATTGACGCTATACATTAAGCATATTTCTTGGATGCTTATTGGTCAGAATATCTCTCTGTTTTGCCATAGCCACATGTGTATATATCTCCGTTGTATGAATAGAGCTATGCCCCAACATCTCTTGGATATACCGGATATCAACATCAGCTTCAAGGAGAGCTGTAGCAAAGGTATGGCGAAACATATGCGGTGTGATATGCTGCTCTATCCCTGCCAACCCGGAATAATACATAAGCATCCGTCGTACAGCCTGATCTGAGAATCTATTCCCCGACTGATTAACGAACAGGTACCCGCAGTTTTCAATTTCATGCTTGAATTCATCCATATATCTCCGGAGCGCTTTAAGCACATCCGAATTGCCGATGTGAATTCGCCGTTCTTTAGCCCCTTTCCCGTATATCAATATGTATCCGGCTTGCATATTTATATCCACCGGCTTAAGTCCGCATAATTCCGATATTCTCACACCGGTTGCAAAAAGCATTTCGCATAGTGCTGCATCTCTGATGGCATTCCTCCTGCGAAACCCGGTTCCTGCATCTTTTTGCGATGTATATACCGTACTTAGTATGCGTTCTATTATATATAAAGGTATGGTTCTTGGCAGCACCTTGGGCTCACGAAACGATGTGTTGACCCTTGCAAATGGATTAGTATCTATGTATCCGCGATATTCAATATAATGAAAAAGCGCCTTGGCAGACGCTATCTTCCTCTTAACACTCTTCGGTTTATAATGACTATGTAACCGGACTATATATCTCTCAAGATCATCTCTGGATATGGTGCGTATATCCATCCCGCCATATTCTTCGCATAACTGCCGCAGATCAGCCCTGTATGCCCTTACTGTTTTCCTGTCCAGCCTCTTGGAAAATACACAATACTCCAGATATTCACTGCTTATCTCCCGTAGATTACTCATAACACTATCCTCCTGCGTTCTAAAGCTACTTATTACAATCTTAGTAATTCTAATCCCACGGGATGAATTGTGCTATTAAAAAAATAGATAGATGATTATTGTATAAACAATGGATAATAGCTGATTATCATTCATTTTATGAGACAGCATCTTCCTACTAATCATTTTCCAATAATAATTACTTTGTTCTCGCCTCTTATGTTCTATGTGCTCCTATGTTCCTTCATGATTCGCTACACTAGTCTTATGATTTTTAACCACCCCCATCATCTGTAGGATTGCTGCCATTATTACACCCAGCATGACATATTTACACTCCGAATATGCTCCTATTACATAAAGGAGCACTATAACTACCACAGTAACCATACATAGCAGAATCGTTATTCTTTTACACCATGCTTTTTCGTTAGAATCAAGCCTTCTATTATCCGAATCCACCGGTTTATTAATAAAAAGAGAGAGATATGCTGCTATCAAAGCGTATATATATCCCATTTTTATACTATTGCCCCGTCCAATGTATACAACCCCAATTATGGTGATAGCTGACGATATGGCACACATATAGGGATTATCCATATGGTATCCACCACAAAATTTTCTGATGATAAAAAATGTTAACATCAGTATCATGCACCCTTTTATATTGCCCCCAAAAAATCCAAACACCAAAACCGGTATAATTGGTATTATCGTCAATAACAAACACTCTATTGCGTAGACATATATATCTTTATCTTTTTCGGATATCACATCATTGTGTACAAGCCATATCGTTATTTTATCAGCTATCACATTCATTTGTCCTGCTATTTTCTTACTTTAAATTTATTAAGTTCCTTAGGTGCCTTAGGCTGGTAAAAAATCATGCACGTTGCTGAGTTAGCATCAGCATGTAAATAACCATCTGCAAGCTTTTTTATAATTTTCCCTGATAATTCTTTTGCATTTTTCTTTGAGTTATTCATCCTATCCCTTATCTCCTTTCATGAATCAATTCAGTTGATAAATATTCGAATATTTATTCAAATATTAGTTCCCAAGATGCTCCAAATCAATATATTTACCTCGAGTTTCAGTTTTTTGTTCCCGAATGTCCTTTTCAG
>DGII01000089.1 GCA_002393095.1 Lachnospiraceae bacterium UBA3826
TACAAGGGCAACATCATCAAGGCAGGCACAACATCACCATATTCTCTCTATAACGAGAGCATCGCATCATTCACTACAGGTGATATGTATGATCATCATGATGCAGAGGGCTTCATCAATCTCTTCGGACTCTCTACCAAGGTAAGAGCTCTCAAGCTTCAGGAGGCCGGCGAGCTTAAGAAGTAATTAAACTCAAGAATTAAATATGTCCTTTATGATATCCAAAGCCGCCATGTATTCATCATACATTATCTGCCCCCTGGCATAGGCGGCTTTGGATATTGTCTTTTCAAGTGCGGATATTCTGTCCTCATTCTCATTAAGTCCTGACAGCTTATGACACACCTCACTCACGGTCGGATATGACACATCTATCAGACCTTTTTTTCTCATAATCTTAAGGAGGCTCCGGTATCTGATCAATAGAAGCTCATTATAATCCCCACTCTTTTTGAGTCGTCTTATCCTGGCCCTAAAGACCATATATCGTGTCAATCGATACAATACTATGACCCCTATAATAACGGCTGTTACTATTAATAAAGGGAGGAGCAGGAAGTCTACACTGCTAAGTGCCTGCGATAATCTTCCTCTCGCCAGCTTGGAGCCAAGCGTTCCGACATCTATGTCGCTATCCATGACACCTGTGTCATTATCCTCCGTACCCCTCATCGTCCTGCTGAAAAGCCCTGCGAAAAAGTCTGCCAGACCATTGTACTGTATGTCCTCGGCATCCGAGGGTGGTGTCATCTCATAAGGTATCCAGCCATATCCGTCTATATATATCTCTATCCATGCATGAGCATTGGCATCAGGGATCTCTGCATCTACCACAGCCACCTTATCCTGTGCCGAAGCGGTATATTCACCGTATACCCAGTCAGAGGCAGCTCCGTACATGGCTTCACCCTCTATCATATCAGTGGGATTGATCACATAGCCCTCAATATATCTGGTGGGGATTCCCATACTGCGGAGTATAAGAGCGGATGAAGCGGCAAAATGCACACAATATCCTCTCTTAAGCTCGGTTAAGAAGTATTCGACGGTATCACGCCCCACAGGTGTAGCCCCCGGTAGCATACTGTATGAATACTCTTCAGCGTAAAACCGCTTAAGTGTAGCAGCTATCTTAAGTCTTGTCATCTGCTTGGCCATGTATTCCCTGTCATCCTGCATACTCGCATCTGTAGGAGATATATCCTGAGGAGATACCGATATACTGTCCAGTCCTGCCTCTGCAGCAACCGCATGTACTACATCCGTAAGTTCATCCGAGATTCCCAGATAATTGTCGTATACATATGTCTCATAATCCTCAGTTATGGTAGGATTGGGTTCATAATATGTACTTTCCGCATATGGTGTGTATATAAGCTCATAAAAGGAATTATTGTCTCCCTTAGCGCTTTTCTCATTGACCCATTCGGTCAGCTTATCCCGGTCTACCTTCTCCATAGCTGCGGCATCCAGTGTTACCTCCGCATATCTCTTAATTCTGTGGGATATACCACTTGCCTTCTCATTCCTTCCGCTGCTTGAATACAGAGTGTAGTACGGTCTGTAATCATATGTATTGTCAGCATCCGTATTCATAAGCCACATCTTAAGATAGGCAGTCCCGTCGCTGTCCATATAGTTCGCTCCCACCGGGATATAATCATCCGCAGGAATACTTCCCGAAGCCTCTCCGTTTGCTCCATGCAGGATCATGGAGAACTGGTTATTCTCATACCATACTCCGGTGTATGCCTTGAGGTATATACTGCTCATCCTGCCTCCTGCTTCCGTGGATACCGGAATGGTGCGTACTATGATATCCGTCTCGTAATCGGGAGCCACAGAGCTTATACCACCAAGACGGCCATGCGATATACCTCCCGTTGCCTGATACCTGTTAAAAAGCGAAGCGATCCCACCCTGAGCGAGAGCCTCCACATACTTGTCGGTGCTGTCCTTAACCTTATTGGATACGAATCTGGTATTAAATCTTGTGCCAAATACCGAGCTTAATATGAGCATCAATACGGCTGAGATAAGCATGGCTCCCATTGCCATCTGAAGCATTCCGCCTGCACTTGCCAGATACTCATGTCTTACGGACTTCTTCTTAGCCAAGGTCTGATACTGCTGCCCTTTCTTATATCTGTATGGCAGCCTGAACCTTCCCGAACGGCTTAATACCTCAACGGTTATATACACCGTAACCAACATGACAAGATATGGAACGGGCGGGATTATATCTATATAGAACGCAAGCTGCATGGGCAGAAAGGTTAAGAGAAATGTGGAGAAAAGATCCATATATGCGGATATTGAGATATTAAGCAGTATGGCAAAGCCCGCACCCGTGAAGAGCATAGCCGCGGGTACAGTTATGCTCCTGTTCGTTATGTATTCCGTGGTCTCTCTGGTGGAGGGGAGGTTAAAAAAGTCGCTGTATGCCTTATATATCTCATTAAGGAATGCTTGGAAACCGGAATTGATCTGAATATAAGCGACTACATACAATACAAGGAATATCATGAACATGAGTATATAGCCCACATAGAACGTAACCTTATTATAATAGGTAAAGGCTACCATGACGGATATTAATAAAAGTCCGGTGCCTACCGCTACCGGATTAAAGGAAAGGCCAAAGCTTGCAGTCAATCCTCCGATGGTACCTAAGGTTGCTAAGAAGACAAGCAGTCCCCTTACAAGACACAGATATGCTCTGCCTCCCTCTCCGATGGTGTATGGCTCACCCACATACAGTCCGTATGAGGTAAGCTCAGCGGCTATCCTTTTTTCCTGCGCAGGTCTTCCCAGAGTCATGACATGACTATCCTTCCGTAATCTCTCTTCCCCTTATCCTTACAAGTCCGATGCTGTCGGGATACATATCCTTATACTTCTCATAAGCCGCCGAGTCCGTAACAGGCTGTTCCCTGTACAGCTCATACAATGACTGCTTAAGGCTTACTTCATCCTCTACGGTGATAAAATCGAAGATCCCCTCAAAATCTCTGTATACAGCCACTCGAAACGTCTCCCCCATATCAAGCAAGGCTTGTGCAAGACCGTAAAAGGTGGACAGCGTATCTTGCAGAGTATCTTCTGTAAGCTCAGGCAGAAGCATATAGTACAACTCCTTGGCTCTCTCATATTCCTTCACGGGAAGCTCATCTCTCTTCGCCGCGATCAGCCAATGTACATCCTTAAGCCTGTCCCCCGGTACATAATCCCTTATCTGCCTTAAATCCATCGTAAGCTCACCGTCCGGTGCCCATATTGCATCCTCCTCCATTGACTCACTCTTGGTAAGACTTATCTTCTCCGGCTTATTGCTCTTTGGCATCACCGGTATATCGTACATATCGCTTTTAACTATATATTGTGTATACATATGAAGCGGGTCCGATATCTCAACCTTCATCGCCCTAAGACGAAGCATCCCTGCCGATTCAACCGTTACCGGTATATATATCTTCTTATTCCTGCGTGCTTCAGCCGGAAAAAGCAGTTCTCTGTCCCTGCCATCGGGGTAGTACATATTCTCTATCCGGTACGTCAGTCTGCAATTAAGGAGCGGAAGGAAGGTCGGATTACTCACCGAGACTATCAGCCTGACCTCACCGGGAAGCTCATACTCTCTGTATTCAGGAATTATGTCAACCTCAATCCGCGGTATGGCACAGCGTGCGGCATAGACCGATAAAAAAGGCAATACTATCATCAATATGAGTAATACGGATAAAAGTGGCTGCCTGTAGAAAACAGCAGCCAAAAGAAGCAGGAGCACTCCCGCAATATAGATTATGATATATGGCAGATTCTTAAGCTTTGTCCACATATTATGTCAACCTCTCATGGTCAATTAACCTTGGGGATCGACACTTCGTCTATGATATTCTCAATAGCCCTGTCCACCTTAAGCCCCTGCGCTCGTGAGGCTGCATTGACCTTAAGCCTGTGTCCTGCAACATACGGAAGTACGCTGTGTATATCCTCAGGTATCAGATAATCCCTTCCCTGTATATAGGCATATGCCTTGGCTGTCCTGTGTATGGCGATGCTTCCCCTTGGACTTAGTCCCATATCAAAGTATCTTCCGTTACGTGTCTGTTCACAGAGCCTTACTATGTAATCATATAACGATTCGTCCGTAAAAACAGCGCCCGCCTCATTCTGCATAGCCATGAGAGTATCCTTATCCGCAACGGGCACCACCTCATCAAGTGCTTCCCTTGAATCCCCCTTAAGCACATCTATGGCACTGCTCCTGTCGGGATAGCCCATGGTAAGAGCCATAAGGAATCTGTCAAGCTGCGACTCCGGAAGCTTCTGGGTTCCGGATGAACCGTATGGATTCTCAGTTGCTATAACAAAAAAGGGTTGAGGCAGCTCCCTTGTAACTCCCTCAACGGTCGCCCGCCCTTCCTCCATGACTTCAAGCAGGGCTGATTGTGTCTTGGGCGAGGTACGATTGATCTCATCGGCAAGGAACAGATTGGTATATATCGCTCCTTCATTGAATCTGAATTCTCCGCTTGCCTTATCATATATATTGAATCCCAGCAGATCTCCCGGCATTACATCCGGGGTGAACTGCATGCGCCTGTAATCAAGTGACAAAGCTCTTGATAATGCAAGTGCCAGAGTAGTCTTGCCCACTCCCGGTATATCTTCAAGCAGTATATGCCCCTTAGCCAGTATCCCGCACAGCATAAGTCTGATCACATCATCCTTGCCGTGTATGACTTTCTTAATCTCTTCGGTTATCTTACCTGCTATCTCTGACATATATTATCTCCGATTCCTTGTATACACCTCGCCTTAAGGCTTTTTCCTCCCGTATTTAGCGTACTTCTCTTTAATGACACCATGGTACTTCGCCTTCACGGAATGTCTCGTGCTGTCTCTCATGGTAAGAGAGGTCAGTCCGATATTCGCTATATATGAGGTATTGACGATAACATTCGGGCTTACCAACTGGAATGTGGGAAAGCTGTACAGATCCCGCCATAATGAATCCATGAAGGCCGTAGCCTGCCTTATTGAACCATCCGTCATATGTACGTCCACCGTGTATCCGTTACCGACAAAGTAGAGTATATTCTTCGCCTCAAGGTAAAAGGTCTCATATTGGTTACGCAGCTCTATGGTCGGGATATAATTCTCCTTCTTCTGCTTGATGATCTCATCAAGCACAAGCGAAAGCTCCGCAGCCTTAATAGGCTTATTCATGAACACACAGTTAGACAGCATAGGCCCCGACTGCCTGTAATCTATGGTAGATATGCAATATACTATGGGTGAAAGAATGCCCTTATCCCTTACAGCTTTGGCTATTCCGTAGGAATCGCAGACAGGATCCGTAGAATCAAGAAAATACGCATCATAGAGTATCGGCGAATTTACTATCGCCTCCACTCCTCCGAATGTATCAATATAGAAGCCGCCTGTAGTAGCGATCCGCTTATCCGATTCTCTTCCGAGCAACCGCTCCATCTGTCTCCGGTCTCCCGGATCACTGTCACACAATGCTATATGCAGCGAAGTATCCATCTCTGTCTCCAATCCTCTCCCGTAATATCCGCTATCCCCGGTAATCCTATAAAAAGGCCACTTCTACCGGCGAAAGAATGAGCGCCACCACAAGCGCTATCTGCAATAGGAGTATCACCGGCATACCATATATGAAATACCACTTTCTTGTCTTATGTCTGAATATGAACATTCCTATGATAGAGCCAATGCTTCCGCCTATCACTGCCACCACAAAAAGAGTTGCCTCCGGAATACGGAAGCCCCTCTTCTTCGCTCTTGCCTTGTCTATCCCCATAAGCGCAAAGCCAAAGATATTGACCGCAAGCATATATATAGTAATGAGTACCACTACATCCATAATCGTTCTCCCCAGTATTACAGCCTCCCACATACACATTCTAAGTACATCAATTCTACCACAGACAGATTAAATCCGCTACTGTTCCGATAAAGGCAGGACGAGCAATTAAGCCAGCTTCTTAGCCATATACGCATCCCATAATCTGTCTGCCTCTTTATCCATGGTGAATTCCCTGTATGCAACGCAGGTGGTGAGATTCAGAATGCCCTCATTAAATCTGACATTAAGCGTCAGATAATCAACAGCACCTCCGTTACTTTCAAGTATATTGGCCGCAAGCTCCGGATTAAGATACAACACGATATGCATGGAGATTGGCGTATGTCGGCCCTTGATAAGACTTGCTATGATCGGACGCATCTTCTGCCACGGAGCATATGCATATGGTGATTCCATGGTCTGAATATCCGCATCACTTCCATAGAATTCCTTATTCTCCGCACCATCTATGGTGTATGTATTGGCAGTCTTAATTACCGCTTCCTTTAACAGAAACATATCATATGTATCCGTCATAAGAAGAGCATTCATGAAGTTTTTACGGTCTTTGATCTCATAATTTTCCATAAGTACAGTATACAGTATAATCCGTTAATATTGGTAGACAGACAACATATTTTTCTAAAAAAACAATAAAATCATCAAAAGCGGTTTACAAGCGTATGTTTCAATGTTACAATATGTAGTATAGAAAACTACATCACAAGGTTTACGAAATCTTCGGTGTCATTAAAAAGGGAGTAAGGAGAGAGATTATGTGTGATTATAAGATAATAGCAGACAGCAGTTGTGAGTTGCCTTCATCGCTTAAGGAAGATAAGAGATTTGCTCTGGTTCCTTTCAGGATGGAGATAGACGGAGTCAATTACAAGGATAACAGCAGTCTCAATATCAAGAGCTTTCTTGAGACCATCAAGGCCAGCAAGACATGTCCGAAGAGCTCGTGCCCTTCACCTGATCTGTTTTTAAGGCAATTCGATACTGATGCAAAACGTATATATGTCATCACTATCTCAAGCAAATTAAGCGGATGCTATAACAGCGCAATGTTAGCCAAGTCAATGTACGAAGAAGAGCATGATGATAAGGATATACTGGTCATAGATTCTCTGTCGGCTTCAGGCGGAGAGTGCCTCTTGGCACTTAAGGCAATGGAGCTTGAAGAAGCCGGATACGACTTTGATGAGATATCTGTAAGACTCAATAACTACAGAGATCATATCTCGACTTATTTTGTACTTGACAATATTGAGACACTTCGTAAGAACGGAAGACTGTCGAAGCTTCGTGCACTGGCAGCCACCACCCTTAATATCAAGCCTCTTCTTGCCGGCAAGATGGGCGATATAGTACAGCTTGACAGAGCAATAGGGCTTCGTAAGGCTTGGAACCAGATGGTTAAGAGGATTGCCAAGGAGACAGAGAATCTTAAGGATATGCAGAGCAGAAGACTTATCATCACCCATTGCAACAATTTCAAGGGTGCCGTAAAGGTCAGAGAAATGCTTAAATCCTGCACCAACTTCAAGGAATATATAATCATGAACACATCGGGATTAAGTTCTTTATATGCCAACGAAGGCGGCATCATAGTAGTTTACTGATAAGAAGAGATTCTTTATAAGATAAGCAGACCGAATTCATAGTGAATCCGGTCTTTTCTTCAGCAATCAAATCTGACAGTTACATAGAATCCTCTGTCATTCTCTATTACCGATACAACATCCCCCTCATTTACCGTAAGCCTATCTTCTCTGGCTACATTGGGAGACATGGCAAGAGACGGATCGATCGTATAATAGAAGAATCCACTTGGAAGACTGCCTTCTGTTACAGTCACATGATCCCCCTCTTTTACCACTCCTTCTCTCTCCATCTTAAATTCCATATTTATCATATATCATTCCCTCCGTTTTACGCTATAATCGCATTACTCTTTTGGGGAGCCCTCCGGATTCACACCGGACTCATATATATTGCTCCATATGGATCGACTGATGCCTACAACTGCGCTATGACTACCGCAACGAATACGAGCACACAGCCTGCTATCTCGATCCCTGTCATGGACTGCCCCAGCAGAATCCAGCCTGCCAGTGCTGAGAATACGGATTCAAGGCTCATGATAAGGCATGCCAGTGTAGGACGAACCTTTTTCTGAGCCACCACCTGCAGGGTATAGGCTATCCCACAGGACATGACACCTGCATACAGAAGCGGTATTGCGCAGTCCTTAATCGCCGTCCATGTTGTCTCTCTTTCGAATATACACGCCATAATCATACATATTGCTGAGCTTACGGCAAACTCAATGCTGCTTAGCATCACGGGATCTGACTTAACCGCATATTTATCCACAAGCATTATCTGCACTCCCCAGATGAATGAGCCTATAAGCACAAGCCCGTCTCCCAGTGACAGTGACAGACTTTCCGATATGCACATGAGGTAGAATCCTATTATGGCTATCACTGCGGCTATCCACGTCTTTTTCTCTATGGAGCGCCTAAGTAATATCCCGTAGAAAGGGACGATTATTATATACAGAGCTGTGATGAAGCCGGCCTTGCCTACGGTTGTATATATGATGCCGAACTGCTGGAAAAGGGAGGCCGCACACAAAGCGAGTCCGCACAGTATCCCGCCTGTCACGGTACTCTTAAGATCCGTACCGGGCTCCCATGATGTATCTGCCTGTCTGATGCCTGACTCATCCGCATAATCTGTCGCTGTGTCTGCATCCGTTGCCAATGCCTTCTTCCTGCGTCCTGCCCTAAGCACCAGAATAAGCGGTATCAACACCACTGCACCTATACCATATCTTATCGCATTAAAAGAGAATGGACCGATATAGTCCATTCCCGTACTTTGTGCCACAAAAGCAACACCCCATATAAGGGCTGTTATGAATAGAGCTAATACAGACATGCGATGACCTCGACCTCGCACAGTACGCCCTTGGGAAGTTCCTTGACTGCTACGCAGCTTCTTGCAGGTTTATTAGGGAAGTACTTCTCATACACCTCATTAAATGCAGCAAAATCTCCCATATCGGCAAGGAAGCATGTAGTCTTCACCACCTGCTCATATCCGCAATCCGCCGCTATTAGGATCGCTCCTATATTCTTCATGACCTGCTCGGTCTGACCCTTGATATCGGCAGCTTCTACATTGCCGCTCTCAGGGTTGATGGGTATCTGTCCCGATGCATATAGCATCTTATTGGCGATTATCGCCTGCGAATACGGCCCTATGGCTGCAGGTGCCTTATCTGTTGATATCTTCTTGATCATTTATTCTCCTTTGCTTTAACTAAACTGTATGTCTGCACAAGCAACACGGGGGCTTGGTACACCCCGTGCTGCGGATCAAATACTCAGTGTATCTCCGAATGATACTGCTGCAGCGACTTAACACCTGCGCTGGGGTTATTTTTCACGTACCTTATTCCCTCGGCAGATGCCTTGGCTGCTGCGATGGTGGTCACATAAGGAACCTTAGCCTTAATGGCCGCCTTACGCAGATAGCTGTCATCCTGTGCGGATGCCTTACCTACAGGCGAATTGATGATAAGCTGTATATCGCCGTTGATTATCATATCGTTGATATTGGGCTGTCCCTCATATATCTTATTGACACGGGTATTCTTAACACCTGCTTCCGTAAGCACCTTACTGGTACCGTCGGTAGCAAGGATCTTGAATCCGCACTCATCGAATATCCTGGCTGCCTCTATCACTTCATCCTTGTCCTTCTTATTGACAGAGATAAGCACCGTTCCCTCAGTGGGAAGCTTAGACTGTATAGCCTCCTGTGCCTTATAGAAGGCTTCACCGTATGAAGATGATAGTCCGAGTACCTCACCTGTCGAACGCATCTCAGGTCCTAAGATGGGATCAACCTCAGGGAACATATTGAAGG
>DGII01000048.1 GCA_002393095.1 Lachnospiraceae bacterium UBA3826
TGTATCCTTGAAGATAGACATTGCCTGCTTGCCAGCGATCATGTTCTTAACAGATACGATGTCGCAGTCCTGACCTGTGATTATAGGCCATGTACCAGAGTAGTTAGCGTCAAGTGCTGCTACAACACCCTGTGCTGTAGAGTCGTTAGAGCACATCCAAGCGTCGATGTTAGAACCATCAGCGTAGTTAGAAGATACGATGTTCTCTGCTCTTGACTGAGCTGCATCTGATGCCCAGTTAGCTGTTGCAACTGTAGCGAAATCTGTCTGACCAGACTTAACAACAAGCTTACCTGACTCGATGTAAGGATTAAGAACATCCATAGCACCGTTGAAGAAGAACTTAGCGTTGTTGTCACCGGGATCACCTGTTGTAAGCTCGATGTTGAAAGGTCCTTCTGCATTGTCAAGGTCTAACTCATCTCTGATGTACTCACCCTGCTTAGTACCAACCATGTAGTTATCAAATGTAGCGTAGTAAGAAACTGCATCTGTGTTCATGATAAGACGGTCATAAGCGATAACGGGGATGTTCTTCTCCTTAGCTGAAGCAAGAACTGTTCCAAGTGAATCACCATCGATTGAAGCGATAACGAGTACTGAGCAACCACCGTTGATCATGTTCTCGATCTGTGAAACCTGAGTAGATACATCGTTAGATGCATACTGAAGGTCTACTTCGTAACCTGCTGCCTTAAGCTCTGCCTCCATGTTGGCACCATCCTGGTTCCATCTCTGAAGATCCTTAGTGGGCATTGCAACACCAACCTTCTGGCCTGTTGCTGCTGCAGGAGCTGCTGTCTCAGTAGATGCTGCTGCATCTGCTGCAGGAGCTGCTGTGTCTGCTGCAGGAGCTGCTGTCTCAGTAGATGCTGCTGAACCACAGCCTACTAAAGTTCCGGCAACCATTGCTGTAGCAAGTAAAATACCTAAAAACTTCTTTGACATTTTCTTGTCCTCCCTTTTTATTCTGTGAGACAACACTATGTCGTCTCTGTTACAATCAGTACTATACCACAGAACAAATAGCAACAACTTGTCAAAATCTTCAAAATTTTAACAGACTGTGAACAGACTATTAACAAAAATAGGACAAATTTGTCCTGACTAGCACAAAATTGTCCTGCTCTTATCACAATTCCGCTTTTTCTGTTGTTACACCTCTGAAAATATTATAGAATAATTGAAGATAATTCTATCTTAATATATGGAGAACGAACACTATGTACAGGATACTTCTGGCAGACGATGAAGGCATCGTGCTTAATTCCATGACCTTTTTAATTGAGAAGAATTTCGACGGGAAATTCGAGATCGAGACAGCCAAGACAGGCAGAGCCGCTATAGAGATAGCTGAGCACTTCAGGCCCGATATCATATTCATGGATATACAGATGCCGGGAATCAACGGCATAGAAGCCATGAAGGAGATAAGGGTCTTGCTTCCGGGCGTGATATTCATAGTGCTTACGGCATACGATAAGTTCGATTACGCTAAGGAAGCTATCAACCTCGGTGTCATGGAATATCTGAACAAGCCCTTTAATCAGAAGGATGTTGTGGCAGTACTTCAGGCTGCTATGGAGAAGATAGATGACAGACAGCGCCGCCGTCGTGAGGACTTGCAGACCAAGGAGCGTATGGAGACCGTTATGCCCATTATCGAGAACGGTTTCATATACTCCGTTATATTCGAGGAACAGATCGATGAGGATATAGCCAATTATAAGGATCTTCTGGAAATAAGCGCTCCATACGGATACATCATGGTGGTGGTATTCGGTGAGATGCAGCAGGGTCATCTGATGACTAATGTAGTTGGCAGTTCGGTAAAGGCACAGACCACGTATTATAATAAAGTAAGAGAGCTTATCAAGGATTCCTTCCCCGATGCGATAGTAGGAAGCGTATCTGCCAACAGAATTCCCATATATATCCCCTCGACGGAAAATAAGATGGAGCTTAGCGAACGAGGTGTCATAATAGAGAAGTGCCGTACTTTGGTCAGGAACATGTCGAAGGCCACGGATATATCTTACAGAATAGGTATAGGAGGAATGAGGCGTATCAAAAGTGCCTCCGAATCCTATGAGGAGGCTATCAAGGCTTTAGTCTCAACAAACGGAAGCGTAGCGCATATAGACGACCTGCCTCTTACCGTATCATATGAAGAGAGTTATCCGGCAGATCTTGAGAATGCCATCTTTGAGAAGCTTGAAGACGGCGATCAGGATGCATGTCTTGTGAAGGCCGGAGAATTCTATGACTGGATGGTAAGCGCATATCCCGACGATATCATGAGCATACGCCTTAAGACCTTGGAATTCGTCTTAAGAGCAGAATCTGAGATGTACAGAAGCGGTGGGCATACATATGAGTTCAACAGCCGCAAGGACTATCTTCAGGAGATCATGGAAGCTCAGTCCCTTGATAAGCTTAAAGCATGGTATATGGACAGGATGCGTGTGGCTGCCAGAGAATTGCAGACAGGAAGCAAGGACAGAACGCATCATGTCATCAAGAAGGCGATAGATTATATAGAGAATAATTTCCACAAGGACATATCTCTCGATGAGCTGGCAGGAGATCTTGGCATAAGCTCGTATTACTTCTCCAAGCTTTTTAAGGAGGAGAAGGGTGAAGGCTTCGTGGAATATCTGACCAGACGAAGAGTTGATGAAGCCAAAGCACTTCTTAAGAGTCCTGAGCACAGTATCAAGGAAGTCGGTGTGGCCTGCGGATACTCAGATCCCAATTATTTCTCACGGATATTCAAAAAATCCACGGGAATGACACCCACAGAATATAAAGAAAAATTGTAGCCTGCAGGCATCCGCTATGAGGGATACGATTAAAGCGATATGAAAAAAAACCATATGAATGTAAATGTAAATAAGAAAAAAAGGTCCGGTAAATCGAGGATTATCTGCGCCATCTGTACCATCTGTACCATGCTCATGACTGCCGGTGTACTCACAGCCTGCACTCCGACTGTTCCGGACGGCAGCGAGAATATACCTGAGGAAGAGGATGGCATAGAGATAGGTCTGTCCATAGACTCTCTCGTAATAGAGAGGTGGCAGAGGGAACGGGATCTCTTCGTATCCAAAGCTACCGAGCTTGGTGCTGAGGTCAATGTCCAGAATGCCAACGGCGAAGTGGATGAGCAGATCAAGCAGATACAGTACTTCATAGACAAGAAAGTGGATGTCATAGTAGTCATAGCCATCGATGATGAGGCTCTTAAGAATGTGATCGCTCAGGCTAAAAAGGCGGGCATCAAGATCATCGCCTATGACAGACTTGTACGCAATGCCAATGTCGATCTGTACATGTCCATAGACAATGAGAAGGTCGGTGAGCTTATGGGTCTGTATATCAAGCGTAAGATAGGTAATGACGGAACCATCATACAGATCAAGGGTTCACCTACTGACTATAATGTGCAGATGGTACAGAACGGATTCGAAAGGGTACTGAATACCACCAATATAAGGATTGCTTATGCGGAATACTCCGATAACTGGGTAGCTGAGAACGCATTCCGTATCACAAGCAATTATCTGGCAACCGGAAAGGTGCCGGATGCCATAATGTGCGGTAATGATAATCTGGCTGCACAGGCAATCAAGGCACTTATAGAGAACAGGCTTGGCGGTGAAGTATGTGTCGTGGGTCAGGATGCGGATCTTGAAGCTTGTCAGAGAATCGTAGAGGGTACACAGTACATGACCGTATATAAGCCTGTAGAGAAGCTCGCAAGGACAGCCGCCGAGAATGCGGTAGCCATGGCCAAGGGAGAGGCTCTTAATATGACCGAGACCATTAATGACGGAACCTATGAGGTTCCGTATGACAGGCTGGAGCCTATAGCGGTCACGGCAGATAATATGGATGAAGTCATAACCGGTAAGTATCATCAGAAGAATGAGATATACCTGAACGTACAAGAGTAGGCGATAACCATGGATAAGAAAAAGAACATCGGCGGGTACAGCAAGCGTGCATACAGGGTCTTATACTTAAGCATATTGGTCATGATGCTTGTAACTATAGGATCTGCGATGATATTCAATAATCTTAAGAACAGAATGCCGGATATAGAGCAGGGTGAGACCGCAGAATATGACGGTCACTTCGCCTTCGTGGTAAGCAGTGATGATGAAGACTTCTGGGAGGGTGTCTATACCTCCGTATGCGAAGAAGCTGCCGAAAATAATATATATATAGAAGATATGAGTAAAT
Source organism: Lachnospiraceae bacterium UBA3826 (assembly GCA_002393095.1). Classification (GTDB taxonomy): domain Bacteria; phylum Bacillota; class Clostridia; order Lachnospirales; family Lachnospiraceae; genus Colinaster. Next base: position 4,246 of record DGII01000048.1, read on the forward strand.
CTCTGGGTGTCAATTATTCTGATACAGATCTGCTCAGAGTGGCCATCAACTCATCGGTTGACGGCATTATCTATGGCGGAACCACCAATGAAACGGCTGCCGAACTTATAGACAAGGCTGTGGATGAGGGGATAGGTGTAGTCATTCTGCAAAATGACATAGATGCATCTGCCAGACAGTGCTTCGTAGGAGTGAATAACTACGAGTTGGGACAGATGTTCGCATCCCAGATAGCTGAGATCATGGAAAGCGAAGAGGAGCTTAAGAAAAAAAGAGTGGATGTTCTTATCGACCGGGATATGTCAGAAGGTGCATCCAATGTCATAACCATAGCCATAGAGGATTATTTCTCCGAAAATTATCCGGATTACCCTATGCCTGAATTTAATATCATAAAGATCAACTCAGATGATGCCTTCAGTGTGGAGGATGATATCAGAAGACTGTTCATACAGGAGGATATGGAATCCGATGTAATGCTGTGCCTGAGCAGTATATATACACAATGTGTCTATCAGTCTCTTGTAGACCGCAATAAAGTCGGTGAGGTTCAGGTCATCGGATACTTCGCAGGTAACAGCATACTTGAGGCCATCGAGAAGCAGATAATATATTCCACGATCTCCGTCGATACGGATGAGATGGGCAGGGACAGTGTTAAGGCGCTGAAGGAATATATGGAGATGGGTTATACCAATTCGTACATACCTATAAGTACACAGGTGATCGGATATGATCAGGCCAGATTGATATCCGGACAGTTAGGCAAAGGTGCGTGACCATGTTGGAAAAAATATGGAATAAAGCCTCTATACAGAGCAAGCTGATGTTATCATTCTTCATACCGATATTCGTGATCCTTGTCATGAATGTATATATGTACCTCAATGTCAATTCGATGATTGCCAGAATCAATGAGGTATATGACAGTAATGTCAGGTTAAGTGAGCTTGCCGAGAATCTGACAGCTGTTCAGAATTCAGTAAGAGAATATCTTGAGAACAAGGGAACAACAGCTCTTAACGAGTATTACAGAGCCGATCAGGAGTACCGCAGCAGTATGGATAATATCGGAAGCAGTTATACCGGTACCATGACCATTATGCAGAAGAATATCCAGAATCAGTCCTCCAAATACCTTGCTGTGGTAGACGATACCGTGCAGGCTAAGAGAGGAAGGAATGTCGAAGGATACCGGACCGGCTATGAGGAAGCGGAGCAGATGTATGCGGATCTGCAGAACTGCATATACTCTCTTAATAATGAGCAGTTCAAGATCAACTCAGATAACTATTATATCCTGTTGTCTTCATTGAGATATATGGAGATCATATCCATAGTCATCCTCCTCTTCATAGGTGTAGTCAATATTCTGGCACTGTTCCTTCTGACTAACAGCATGACCAGACCGTTGGTTGCTCTGTCTAAGGCTGCGGATAAGGTCGCCGGAGGAGACTTTAATGTGGATATCGAGACTCCGGAAGCAGGAGACGAGATCGGCAGGGTATCAAGAGCCTTCGCCGGCATGGTAGGCAGTATACAGCTCTATATCACTGAGATCCGCGAAAGCATGAGCCGTGAGAGCCGTATGAAGGAATCGGAGCTTATGATGCAGACCAGAATGAGGGAGGCTGAGCTTAGATCCTTACAGGCCCAGATCAATCCGCATTTCTTATTCAACACCTTAAATGCGGGTGCACAGCTTGCCATGATGGAGGGTGCGGATAAGACGACGGAATTCATACAGAATATGGCAGATTTTTTCCGTTATAATATCAAAAGCATAGATAAGGATGTCTCCCTTAATGAAGAGCTTCAACTTGTAGACAAGTATATATATATCTTAAATGTGAGATTTGATGGGGAGATACATTATCATAAGGAGACGGATGACAGTCTTGGCGAGATAAGGATACCGAGTATGGTTCTGCAACCCATCGTGGAGAATGCGGTCAATTACGGTATTCGTAATATAGAATGGGAAGGGCATATAGACCTTAAGACCTATCGTGTGGGTGATATGGTTCATATATCCATAGCCGATAACGGTGTGGGAATGACTGCGGACAAGATAGAGAAGATACTCTCCGGTGACGGAATAGCCGCCGATCCCGACAAGAATGATTCCAACGGAATAGGACTTGGCAATGTTATAGAACGTATCAGGATATTCACGGGTCGTGAGGATGTAATGGATATCATAAGCGAAGGAGAAGGTAAGGGCACGGAATTCATCATCAAGGTTCCGATGCATGTATAAGATAAGGTCTGTCACACCCGTAGCACGGTGTAACAGACCCTTTTCTATTTCATTAATCCGGAGGGATTAATTACATAATATTGTCCTTATGCGAAGGGATTCTCCGTAGGATAAGGAAGACTCTTAGGCTGATTGTAGTTGATATCCTCGATCGGCACGCCTATGTACTTGAATACCTCGAAGAGAGCCTTGCCGTAGTGACCGAATGCAACGGCACCGTGGTGAGGATAGTTCTTCTGGATAAGCACATGACGGTAGAAGCGTCCCATCTCCTTGATAGCGAATACGCCGATACCACCGAATGACTTGGTAGCTACAGGTAATACCTCACCCTCTGCCACATAAGCACGGATCTGTGAATCAGCCGTAGACTGTAAGCGGTAGAATGTGATATCTCCGGGTGCGATATCGCCCTCGAGAGTTCCGTTCGTAACCTCTATAGGAAGGCTTCTTGCCATGATCTTCTGGTACTTCATCTCGCATGCTGCAAGCTTCTTAGAGCATGTATTGCCGCAGTGGAAGCCCATGAAGGCATCCGTGTGCTTGTAGGGGAACCTGCCTTCGATGCTGGCTTTGTACATGTCCTTCGGCACGGAGTTGTTGATGTCCAGCAGGGTGACAGCGTCCTGGCTCACCACGGTTCCGATGAACTCGCTTAAGGTGCCGTAGATGTCCACCTCGCAGGAGACGGGGATTCCAAGGCCGGTCA
>DGII01000051.1 GCA_002393095.1 Lachnospiraceae bacterium UBA3826
AACGCACTCGATAGATGCTTCGCATCTATATACCTCGTGCTGGCATCCGTTGCTTCGCAACGGAACGCTTGATCCGGTCAAACAAACGTTAGCTTATTTGTCCGTTTTTACCTTATTAAAGGATTTGTTTCGTTCTCTGAATTAATTCTTCCTATCGGTCTCAGAACCTCCGATAGTGTTTTTGGAATTTTTTCAGGGTTGCATTGCTGTTCAGTTTTCAAGGAACAAGCTTCCGCTTCGCAGCGGATAACACCACAATTTCGCAGTGTATTAAAGCCGCCCTTCTCAGTGCGGCTTGATTATCTTAACACCCTAAATACCTAATGTCAACACCTTTTTTTGTTTTTGTGTAATAATTTATCAGAACTTCACCGTCTCCGGTGCTGTGGTGAATGAACTGAAGGTGGCTGTTGCATCCTTAAGATAGAATACCTCTGTATTACCGTCATCTGCCGCATACATTGACTGAAGTGAAGGATAGGCATCGAGCATGGACTGACGGGCCTCGATCCTGTCATCCTCTATAAGCGTTCCTGCAACTCTGAGCCACTCTGCACCTGTGCACGCACATATCTCCACCTTGGGATTAGCATGTATCTGCTTAGACACATCCTTGGACTTGCCTGTCTGGATATAGAGCTTTCCTTCGAATATATGTATCGTTCCGAAGGGTCTCACTCTGGGCTGATCACCCTCTGTGGTTGCCAGATAATAGGTTCCGGCTTCTTTTAAAAACTTAGCTACTCTTTCCATATTTCCTCCATTCTGAAAGCATATTGTTCCTATCGTATAAGTCATTATGCCCTGCCCGAACGATAGGTGACGCTTCCTCATCCATTACCTTGTCTTGGGCATCATTATATTATATGTATTAATATATGTAAGGATGCTGCTCTCGTGTACATCCTTCACTACCATTTCACCAAAGCTTCCGAACAATCCCCTGTGAGCAAGAGCTATCATTACCATATATATAATTGCAACCCACAGTATTCCAACAGCGATTCCCGCAAACTTGTCCAGTTGATGGAGTACAGGCAGCTCCGATACCTTATGAGCTGATTTAAGGATGAACTTCACCACACCATAGACCGCACCCAGTATCACCAGCGTCACTATATATACTATACTGCTCTTTATATGTCCGGAATGAATGCTTGACCTGATCATCAGTATCAGGAAAAGGGTGGCTACCGTAACTATTAAAGCGATCAGATGCGACAGCCCCTTTGTCAGACCCGTATCAAAGCCGAGCTTCATCCCTATGATAATAAGAATTATCCCTATTATTAATGTCAAATTAATGCTATTCAAAATCTATAGTCTCGATTGAGGTTCTCGTGACCGCTATATATCTCTTATTGGAGTCAGTCGTACTTATATTGAGAACCTTGTTTTCAAAAAAGCCCGAGTACTTCTCCTTTCCGTTGCTGTCTAATACAATGCACTGGTCCTCATTGTATATGAATATCTGCCCTCTGTGGATCAGTATATCCTTAAAATCAATGTCAAAAGCATAGGACATCTGCTTCTTGCCCGAAGTATCATACAGATCAAGCCTGTACTTATTCTCACCGGAGGTATCATAGAATACAAGTCCTATTCCCGTATCTCCATAGTACGCCCCAAAGATATTCTCATTGATCATGGTGTCGGATGAGCTGACCGGCTTTTTCGATCCCGTGAAGAACATGAGCCTGTTATCCGCCAGTGCGAAGGCCGTCTCACTGTCCATGAACCCTATTATGGGAACTACGGCATCGGCATAGTCATAGCTGCTGACGATATGATCCGACGTATTCTCTCCTATGCCGCCGAAATTATAGAATGTAACGCTGTTACGCATTGAGTCCCCGTCCACATAGAAGTATGAGACTCCCATAACCTCTCCCGACAGCGCAACCGCAAGCGGATATCCTGTCTTGGTCATCGTGGCTTTGATCTCAACTATCTTAGCTCCGCTCGCATCATAGAGATTAACCCATGAATTGGCAGAGTCCTCCAGTATGACAGCAAGCCTCTCTTCCTTTGATACGGAAAAATCGTGTATCGGGAGATTCGTATCTATCTCGGTAACCTTACCCCCCGTGCCGATCATATATATTATATGTCCGTTATAATCACATACGGCAACTATTCCGTCCGTCTGGTGCACGATGGGCTTCTGCATCTCATATGTCAGATTCCACAGAACCTTACCCGTACCGTCGGTTCCGCTTATACCGTCACGGCTGTAGGTTATGACACTGCCGTTATTGCTAAGATATGAATTATTCTCAAGACTGATCTTCTCAGAGCTGCTGCTTATGGTCATATCAGTATATATCTGATTCCTGTATTGTGTGACTAAAAGTCCCACTATCAGCGCTACCACCGCCACTCCTGCAAATATCCTTACTCCCACCGCTACACGGTGCTTTGCTATCTGTAGCTTGAAGCTTCCCTTCTTCTCAGCTCCCGAAGTACCTGTATTCTCTTCTGATCTTACGACATGAAAGCCCTTATAATCCCGCATTTTTACTGTTTTTCAAAACGATATACCGTTACTGTGTGATAATCCCTGTCGGGTCCGTATACTACATCCGGGAAGTTATCATGATGGATCGAATCCGGATAATCCTGAGTCTCAAGGCACAGACCATACCTTGCTTCATATGTCATGCCTTCCTTACCGGGTGCATGCTCTACATGATTGGCAGTATATAGCTGAACACCGGGAAGATCTGTAAGTACCTTCATCACCCTTCCCGACTTGGGATCACGCAGCTTGGCTATCTCACGCAGACTTCCGTCATGACCGTCAACCACATAATTAAAATCATAGCCCAGCACAAGCTTCATCTGCTCATTATCTGCCTCTATATCCCTTCCAACCGGCTTTCCTTCCGTAAAATCAAGTACCGTGCCCTTAACCGATACTATCTCTCCCGTAGGGATGGCTCCCTCCAGTATCTTAGTATAGTTGGAGGCATTGATCGTAAGCTCATGATCGAGCACACTTCCCGACTTATGTCCTGCAAGGTTAAAATAAGAATGGTTCGTCATATTGAAGATTGTCTTCTTATCGCTGCTTGCATTGTATTCAATCTTAAGCTCATTATCCTTATTAAGTGAATATGTGACACTTATATCCCTGTTGCCTGCCATTCCGTATTCACCGTCCGGCAGTGATATGGAGAATGTGACACTGTTGTCACCTTCCACAGCCTTCCACATACGCCTGTTAAGTCCGTCCGGAATATTGGTATGCAGATTGTTCTCACCGTCATTTTTATCCAATTCATACTTCACGCCGTCTATCTCATAGCAGGCACCTGCGATCCTGTTGGCACTTGGACCCACTGTTGAGCCGAAGAAATTAGTATCTGCCGCATAGGCTGCATAATCCGGACTGCTAAGCGTTACATCCACAATATTACCTGATGCATCCGGTACAAGCACCTTATCGAGTATAGCACCGTAATCAAGCACTACCGCCTTCATCCCGTCGCTTCCCGTAAGTGTGTAAGCACTGATCTCCTGTCCATCCTTAGTAACTCCGTAATGCTCCTTCATCTCAATCCTCCTTTTAATCTTCCTTGTCAAGCTCCCTTTTCGGGATGATCACAACTCCGTTCTTCCCTCAAGGGCTCTTAAAAGTGTCACCTCATCTATATATTCCAGATCTCCGCCCACAGGCACTCCGCTGGCGATCCGTGTCACCTTAATACCGGTCGGCTTGATCAGCTTGCTTATGTACATGGCTGTCGTCTCACCCTCAAGACTTGAGTTGGTGGCTATGATCACCTCTGCGACCTCATCAGTCTGAAGCCTCTCCATCAATTCCTTAAGCTTAATGTCTCCGGGCCCTATCCCAAGCATGGGCGAGATGGCTCCATGTAATACATGGTATACTCCGGAGTATTTGCCAGTCTTCTCATAGGCAGCCAGATCTCTGCTGTTCTCAACCACCATTATAGTTGAATGGTCTCTCTTATCATTACTGCATACAGGACATATCTCCCTATCGGTCAGCGTAAAGCACTTATCACAATACCTTACCCTCTCCCTTGCCTCAAGCATGGTATTCGCCAGTCTCTCTACCTTCCCTTTAGGCATTCCTATCAGATAAAAGGCAAGCCTGCCTGCGGATTTCTCCCCTATTCCGGGAAGCGCAGCCAGTTCGTCTATTAACTTGTTGACCGGTCCGCTGTAGAGTTCCATCAGAAAGGAAGACCTCCCAAGCCGCCTGTCAGTGCGCTCATAGCCTTGCCTGACGCTTCATCCACCTGTGAAAAGGCTTCATTCAGGGCAGCCACTATAAGATCCTGCAGCATCTCTATATCCTCCGGATCTACCACATCCGGAGAGAGCTTAAGACTCTTGATCTCCTTCTTGCCGCTTACCGTCACTTCAACCGCACCACCGCCTGATTTGGCCGTGTATTCGGATTCTTCAAGCTTCTGCTGGTTCTCCTCCATCTGACGCTGCATGCGCTGTGCCTGCTTCATCAGATTATTCATGTTACCCGGCATACCTCCTCCGGGGAATCCACCTTTTCTAGACATATCCAACCTCCTCTTTACTCTCTGTTACTACATCTATATTGATACTTCTCATACCAAGTATATTCGGGCTTCCGGCATCCATACTGCCATCTGCCGGCAGTACCTCCACCACATAACCGACATCCTTACCGGTATACTCATTCAAAAGCTTTGTTATGGCTGCCTTGCCTCCATCGGACTCAAGTCGCCCTCCGCTAACCTTGTCATGGACAACAAGCTTAAGCCTATTATCTGCCGTTATTGACGGATATACGCTCTTAAGAAGGGACTTGGCAGGGCCCTCGGCTCCCATCACTATCCTTGACCAGTTCTCCTTAACCGCCTGTATGTCCTCCGGCAAGGCTGCAGGCAGGGATACCTCCGGGGTGTTCGTCTCTGTATATGAGACAGCACCGGATGCCTGCATGTTAAGCATTGCGGTCATATCCACCGGCATCACCGCAGGGCCTATACCTTTGGCCAGCTTCTCCTCAAGCACTCTTATCCTGTCAAGAAGAGCCGAATTATCCGACTCCATTTCTGGTTTACATAATTTAATCAGGGCAGTTTCCGTCAATACCCTCTTAGCGGGCGAATACCTGATCTCAGCCGACAGTTCGGAGAATATCCTTATATATCGTATCAAAGCCGACATATCCGTAAGTGAAGCTTCTTTCTTAAGTATCTCCCTGTTCTCATCCGATACATCAAGGATGCTCCACGGATCGTCGGCACTTATGACTATCAGCAGGTTTCTGAGATATAAGATAAAATCATTCACAAGCTGACCGAGCTCTCTTCCCTGAGTAACAGCCTCATCTAAGATCGTTATGCATCCAAGGACATTCTGTGTCGCCACAGCCTCGAAAAGCCTTCCGAAAACAGCCGTATCTACGGCCCCAAGCACATCAAGCACCATATTGTATGTCAGTTCCTTGCCGTAATTAAAGGCCAGACATTGATCAAGCAGACTTAAGGCATCTCTCATAGAACCGTCAGCGGCCTTGGCTATGTATCTTAAGGCTCTCGGCTCTACACTCACTTCCTCTATGGAGGTCAGTTCTTCGAGCCTGTCGGCTATGGTGTCCGTTGTTATCCTCTTGAAGTCATATCTCTGACATCTTGACAGTATGGTTATGGGAATCTTCTGCGGATCTGTGGTCGCCAGAATGAATATACAATAGCCCGGCGGCTCCTCCAACGTCTTAAGCAGTGCATTGAACGCACCTATAGACAGCATATGAACCTCATCTATTATATATACACGATACTTGGCATCAGCCGGAGGAAAAGCTACCTCGTCTATTATCTCTCTGACGTTGTCTACGCCGTTATTGGAGGCTGCGTCTATCTCCACCACGCTCATGCTGGCTCCTGCAGCTATTGCCTTACAGGTCGGACACACTCCACAGGGATTGCCCTCTGTAGGGTTCTCACAATTGACAGCCTTAGCCAAGAGCTTGGCCACAGTAGTCTTACCTGTTCCTCTTGTTCCGCAGAACAGATACGCATGACCCACTCTGTCCGAGATTATTTGATTCTTAAGTGTCGTAACAATATGATCCTGTCCCTTCACATCAGCGAAGTTATCAGGACGGAACTTACGATACAGTGCAACATATGACATTAATGTCACTCCCAATAGAACTAATGATTATCAGTCACCGAAGCTTATACCAAGCATCTTGGCTTCCTTGATGATCGTAGAGTCCGGATCGAGCATCTTAAGCTTACCGGCCACATCCTCAAGAGGAACCTTGACGATCTCTCTGTTCCTGTA
>DGII01000077.1 GCA_002393095.1 Lachnospiraceae bacterium UBA3826
AGACTCTTCTTGGACTTATTAGTCCACAGGGGGGAGAGATTATATTAGGTGACGGTCTTAAGAAAAACGAGATGGGCTATCTTCCGCAGCAGACAATAGTACAGCGGGATTTTCCGGCTTCGGTAAAAGAGATAGTGCTATCGGGCTTTGAGGGAAGCAGAGGACTTAAGCCTTTTTACAGTGCTGCTCAGAAGCTGGAGGCTTCTGATAATATGAAGCGCATGGGTATAGAGGAGTTATCGAACCGCTGTTACAGGGAATTATCGGGCGGACAGCAGCAGAGGGTGCTGCTTGCAAGAGCGCTCTGTGCTACAAGTAAGGTGTTACTGCTTGATGAACCCGTATCAGGGCTTGATCCCATAGTGACAGCCCAGATGTATGAGCTTATAGCCGGACTTAATAAGGACGGAGTAACCATCATAATGATATCACATGATGTGGATGCGGCAATTAAATATGCTACGCATATCCTTCATATAGGCGAGAGCATATTCTTCGGTACGAGGGAGGAATACCTTAAGAGTGAATCGGCTGCATCTTTTGTAAGGACTAAGGAGGAGTGACGGGATCATGTCTAAGCTTGCTATATATATGCAATATCCGTTTGTAAGGTACGCCCTGATAGTGGGTGTACTGATCGCTTTGTGTTCTTCGCTGCTTGGAGTGACTCTGGTGCTTAAGCGCTTCTCATTCATCGGGGACGGATTATCCCATGTGGCATTCGGAGCTATGGCTATAGCATCTGTTATAGGCATCGGCAATGATATGCTTATTGTAATGCCCATTACGGTCATAAGTGCCATATTGCTTCTTAAGAATGGGCAGAACACACGCATCAAGGGAGATGCTGCAATAGCCATGATATCGGTGGGGGCGCTTGCCTTCGGATATCTGTTTATGAATCTTTTCTCCACATCCTCCAATCTTTCGGGTGATGTATGCTCTACCCTCTTCGGTTCTACATCCATACTCACGCTTACGGGTGCGGAGGTGGTACTGTGCATAGTACTGTCTGTGGCAGTGGTTGTGGTATTCTTGTTATTCTATAACAAGATATTTGCAGTGACCTTTGATGAGAGCTTCGCCAAGGCTACGGGAGTCAAGGCGGACAGATATAATCTTCTTATAGCCGTCATCATAGCCGTTATCATAGTGCTTGCCATGAATCTGGTGGGTTCACTGCTTATATCCGCCCTTATCATTTTTCCTGCACTTTCAGCGATGCGCATTTTTAAAAGCTTTAAGTCTGTGACTGTGTTCTCTGCCATATTCTCGGTAGTATGCGCCCTTGCGGGCATACTCATATCCATCCTTGCCGGTACGCCTGTAGGCTCTACCATAGTGGCGGTGGATGTGGCGGCTTTTGCTGTATGTCATGTGGTCGGGGTCCTTAGGTGATTGGCGACCTGTCTTGTTGCTTTGGCACAAAATCTGTTGAATAATTCCCCGGGTTGTTATAAAATTGTCGTACAGTATGGCTTTATGATATGAACGGATATGGACCATCTGCGTGCGGATCTGTAATTTTGATGAATCGGATCATGCACTTGCTACGGTAGATTATATGATAATTAATACGGAATTATTTGACAAGATCATAGATACGGTACAGGATTGTGTGTTCTGGAAGGACAAGGACAGACGCTTTATCGGTGTCAACAAGGCTTTCCTTGACTTCTACGGCTTTGAGTCGGATAAGGTGCTTATCGGGAAGACTGATGAGGACATGGGGTGGCATAATGATCCGGAGCCGTATAAGCAGGATGAGCTTAGGGTCCTTGCGGGAGAGAGTACGTATAAGGTGCCGGGTAAGTGCGTTATAAGGGGAGAGGAAAGAGATATCATAGCCTCTAAGTCGCCGGTCTATGAGAACGGCGAGATTGTCGGACTTGTAGGAAGCTTTATTGACGTAACGGAGACACTGCGTAAGGAAAAGGGTGCATTTAATGCGCAGATAATGTATGACAGAGAGAGACTTAAGCAGTATCCGTATTTTTCAAAGCTCATGGATGAGACCGGACTTGACGAGATACTGGATTCTCTGACCGGAGTTATTTCGAGGGGATATATACTGGATTTTGCCAAATCTCTAATATCGGCGGGTACGCGCTTTACTTTTGCGATACTCGATCTGGATAATTTCAAATATATCAATGACACATACGGGCACCGCGCAGGGGACACCGTACTTATGGACGTATCCAGGAATCTGGCGGAATACGTGGGATATAAAGGCCTGGTGGGACGTTTCGGCGGGGACGAGCTTCTTATCATCAATCTGGAGGATTTTGAATATGATGAGAAGAAGCAGTTCTATGAGAAGATGTATGTATCTGAAAGAGTGCTTAGGAAGCATATGCTGATGGAGGGTGCCGATACGTTTATAACAGGCACTATCGGTTCGGCTACGTTCCCTGATGATGCAACAGATTATGACAGACTGTTCGAACTCATAGACAAGACACTGTATCGTGGCAAGAGCAAGGGACGTAACTGCTACATCATATATGTGGAGGCCAAGCATAAGGATCTGGAGATCAAGAAGCTTGCAGCGCACAGTATCTATGATAATATGATGAAGCTTACGGAGCTTTTTGAGGGTAACGGTACCGTGCTTGAGAGATTTAAGGCGGCAGCCCCCGTCATAGCCGATGAGCTTCAGGTGCCGGAGCTTTTTGTCGTGGGAGAGGACGGTGTACTTAAGAATGTGCTTAACGGCGCGGTACATGATGATGTCTCGGATATTAAGAAGCTTCTGACAGAAGGAGTGTACAGCGAGAATACAATGTCGGGAATAGAGAGGAAGTCTCCGAAGCTCTATGCCTCGCTTAAGAAATACGGAATAGATGCGGTCATTATCGCCAAGGTCGGTATGGACAATGATGATATTGGATATCTTATATGCTGCTCCACAAGGAAGCAGAGACTCTGGCAGGAGGATGAATGCGCACTGGCATATTATGTGGCCAAGATGCTCGCACTTCATCTTAAGCTTAACAGCGAGAGACTCTCTTCGTGGTAGACGACAGAGAATGCACGGTATTGCATACGATAGGGCGCATGAGCTGTGCCTAAGAACATACATTCAGGAACAGGGAATATGCTTAAGTTAGAGAATATATCATTCGAAGTGGATTCGGACGGTACGGATAAGGAGATAATAAAGGACATCTCTCTTACCGTCCCCGATGATAAGCTGATAGTCATTACGGGACCCAACGGTGGAGGCAAGTCAACTCTTGCCAAGCTTATAGCCGGCATCGAGAAGCCGACATCCGGCAGGATACTGTTGGATGGTACGGATATAACGGATATGTCGGTCACAGACAGAGCCAAGGCAGGTATAGGCTTTGCTTTCCAGCAGCCGGTACGTTTTAAAGGCATTGAGGTATTCGACCTTATAAGGCTTGCTACGGGTACTAAGATCACAGTATCCGATGCGTGTGAATATCTCTCTGCGGTGGGATTATGCGCCCATGACTATATCAACCGTGAGGTCAATGCCTCTTTGTCCGGCGGAGAGCTTAAGAGGATAGAGATAGCAACCGTTCTTGCCAAAGGCTCGAAATTCTCTATCTTTGATGAGCCTGAGGCCGGTATAGATCTATGGAGCTTTAATAATCTGATAGAGGTATTCGAGGGAATGAGAAGCCGTATTAAGGATAGCTCTATAATCATCATATCCCATCAGGAGAGGATACTTAATATTGCGGATGAGATCATTGTGCTTAAGGACGGAGAGCTTCTGATGCAGGGCTCCAGGGAGGATATACTTCCCAAGCTTTCCGGCACGGAATCTGCCGTGAAGGGCTGCGGTAAGGGTCTGCCGGCAGTAAATGGAGGCGCACAGAATGGTTAAGCTTGATGAGATACAAAAAAGGCTCTTAACAGAGGTAGCCGATCTTCATACAGTACCGGAGGGGGCATATAATATCCGGGCTAACGGCGAGTCGGCAGGAAGGGCATCTACGGCCAATATAGAGATAGTTCCCAGAGATACGAAGGACGGACTTACAATCAATATCAAGCCGGGAACAAGGAATGAAAGTGTACATATTCCAGTGGTCATGAGTAAGAGCGGGATCAAAGAGACCGTATACAATGATTTTCATATCGGTGAAGGAGCGGATATTACCATAGTGGCGGGCTGCGGTATAGATAACTGCGGAGTGCAGGATAGTGAGCATGACGGCATACACCGCTTCTATGTGGGTAAGGGAGCAAGGGTCAAGTATGTGGAGAAGCATTATGGCTCCGGTACGGGCACGGGCAAGAGAATATTGAATCCCGTGACCGAGGTATACATGGAAGAGGACAGCAGTGTAGAGATGGAGATGGTACAGATAAAGGGTGTGGATGATACTACCCGTACCACCAAGGCTACACTGGCAGCAGGCGCTTCTCTGGTAGTGAGAGAGAGGCTTATGACACACGGTGAGCAGAATGCCGTTAGCATATATAAGGTAGAGCTTAACGGAGAGAACTCAAGTGCGGATGTGGTATCCAGATCAGTTGCAAGAGATACTTCTTATCAGAAGTTCGATGCGGTGATAGTGGGGAACGCACCGTGTAACGGTCATACGGAGTGTGATGCCATAATCATGGATAAGGGACGTATACTTGCGGTTCCCGGACTTGAGGCTAATGATGTGGATGCGGCTCTTGTACATGAGGCAGCCATAGGCAAGATAGCCGGAGACCAGATAATCAAGCTTATGACGCTTGGACTTACGGAGGAGGAGGCAGAGGAACAGATAATCAACGGATTCTTAAAATGAGCAGTTTTACAATTCTGTTACACTTGTAATGGTATAATATATGCCGTAATTTAATGGCTTACTATATGATAGTAATTTACATAGATGGGAGAGTAGAGATTAGTCAGCGTAGGAGGTATGTGTATGGAATTCGGAAAGGAATCGTTAGTTTATACCAATGATCAATGTGTGGGGTGTAACAAGTGTATAAGTGTCTGTAGCTGTATGGGTGCATGCGTATCCACAGAGCGCGACGAAGACGGACTGTCAAGGATCGAGGTTGATAAGGATAAGTGTATTGCGTGCGGTGCCTGCTTCGATGCGTGTGAGCATCATGCAAGAGAATTCAGAGACGATACGGAGGATTTCTTCGATGCGCTTAAGAAGGGTGAGAAGATATCCGTGCTTATAGCTCCGGCTTTTTTAGCTGATTATCCGAAGGAGTATGAGAGAGTCCTTGGCGGACTTAAGAAGCTGGGAGTGAACAGATTCATAAGTGTATCCTTCGGTGCGGATATAACCACCTGGGGATATATCAACTATATACAGAAGCATAACTATCTTGGAGGCATCTCGCAGCCGTGTCCGGCGGTAGTGGGCTACATTGAGCGTTATCTTCCGGAGCTTCTGCCCAAGCTTTTCCCGGTGCAGAGCCCTATGATGTGCGCGGCCATATATGCCAAGAAGGAGCTTAAGATAACGGATAAGCTTGCATTCATAAGCCCCTGCATAGCCAAGAAGATGGAGATAGCAGATCCCAATAATAAGGGCTATGTCAGCTATAATGTCACCTTTGATCATCTGATGAAGTATGTGAAGGCGAATAACCTTATGGGTGAGCCGTATACGGATGAGATCGAATACGGACTCGGCTCTATATATCCCATGCCCGGCGGACTTAAGGAGAATGTATACTGGCTGCTTGGCAATGAGGTATTCATCCGTCAGATAGAGGGTGAGAAGCGTATGTACCATTATCTGCAAGCCAATGCGGACAGGATCAAGGGCGGTAAGACACCATACCTCTTCGTAGATGCCCTTAACTGTGAGAACGGATGCATATGCGGAACGGCTACCGATCCTGAGATAACAGATAATGATGATCCGCTGTATCATATTCATGATATACAGGAGAGAGTTAAGAAGAATGATAAGAAGAGTGCATGGTCACGTCCTCTTACACCTGAGAAGAGGATGGCAGCACTTAATAAGCAGTTCGCGGGACTTAATCTGGAGGACTATTTAAGGAAGTATACGGACAGGTCAAGGGAATGCGGACATAAGATACCGTCAGAGGCGGAGCTTGACAGGATCTTTAGGGATATGAACAAGAATACGCCTGAATCAAGGAATATCAACTGTTCGTGCTGCGGTTACGATACGTGTAAGCAGATGGCTACTGCTATATATAACGGCTTTAACCATAAGGATAACTGTGTACATTATCTTAAGGACCTTGTGGAGCTTGAGAAGAAGGAAGCACAGGACATGGTTGAGCATGAGAGGGAACTGCTTGGTTCGCAGCGTGATGAGCTTCTAAGGACGATGGAGGATATCAATGAGAAGTTCGCTACCCTTAAGGAGTCAGTCAACGGAATGAGTGCCGGCAATAACAGCAACGCAGAGGAGAGCTCGGCTATCTCCGGAGAGATGACCAATGTATCAGACTTCTGCAACAGGCTTAATGATTCGATAGTTAATATCACGGAGTATCTGTCAGAGCTTACGGCTAATAATGCTAAGGTTGTGGATATCGCCAATCAGACCAACCTTCTTGC
>DGII01000110.1 GCA_002393095.1 Lachnospiraceae bacterium UBA3826
GATAATCTCGGTCTGTAATCATCAATGACCCTGATCTGTATAATGAAGCCTTGTAAATTCCCTGTAATGTCCCGAAGGTATATCAGAATCAACGCTTATCGCATATACGCCAAGCATCGCTCCGGTAAAGCGCTTCCCCGTACTTAAGCCTTCATCGCTTAAGTAATACACATCTTCAAGAGCTTTAAAAAGCTTTCCGTTACAATACATGTTCCTCTTAAGACCTCTTACCTCCATCCTAAGGCTCACAGTATCGGCTTCATCCCCGTCAAGGGCTTGAGCTTCTATAGGTTCACCGGACAGATATTCCTTATCCTTATCGCCTATGTGCTCCCTTACGCGCAGGTAGCCTCTGCCATTCTGACAGTACACACCGAATGTAAGGAAGGTATTCTCATCATAATATCCCGTAAGCCCGAACTCCGCGCCGTCTGTCAGCAGCGGATCGATTCGTACATCCGCCGAGAACTCACAGTCAAGGGATGTCTGCCTTCTTAAAAGTATGCTTCTGCATCCTATGGATGTAAGCGGATAAGCCGAGGGCTTAAGACTTACATTGCAGCATTTTCCATCATCGGACAGCTCCACCTTAATATCATCCTTATCATATGTCCTTGGTGTCATATACGCATCCGGAAGTCCGGATGGCAATATCCTAAGCCTGCTTTCCGGTTCATATTCCATATCGGGAAAAGGTTTTCTTCCCAGTACCGATGGTCCCTTGAGAGAATTAACTACCGGCCAGCCATCCTCAGTCCATGTGACCGGATCTATTGCAGTCTCTCTGCCGGTAATACTGTACTTATCCATATACATCCTGCCGCACAGATACACCATGTACCAGCGTCCGTCGGGAGTGTCCGTAAGATCACCGTGACCGCACCTCTGAAGAGCAGCTTTTTCATCTGTCTGCCTCATGATGGGGTTATAAGGACACGGCTCATAGTCGCCCATAAGTGTCTTCGATCTCTGCACCGTCACCCTGTGTCCCGTGCCTGTGCCGCCCTCTGCGAGAATAAGATAATAGTATCCATCCCTTTTATACAGATGCGGACCCTCCGGAGCCCTCTTCATATCTCCGTAATACAGAAGCTTCGCTTCACTTATCTGTCTGGTAGCCGTACTGTCAAGTTCAAGTATCCTTGCCCCTCTGTTAAGGAGCATATATCTCCTGCCGTCATTATCATTGAAGATGGAAGGATCTATTCCGTCCTCATCTATATATGCCGGTTCACTGTACGGGCCCTCCGGTCTGTCCGAGGATACGACTATCTGCCTTCTGTATACCGGCGGAACATCATTGTACCTTAAGGTGGCGGTTATGTAGAACTTCCCTTCGTAATATGATATATCCGGCGCCCAGTAGCCTCTTCCGCCCTCCAGCTCATCTATAGCGGCCCACTTCTTCTCAGTGATGGCATGACCTATGATCTCCCAGTGTATCAGATCCTTAGAATGCGATACCGGTATACACGGGAAGAATATGAAGGAGGAATTGACCATATAATAGTCATCTCCCACTCTTACTATTGAAGGGTCAGGGAACATGCCGGTTCTTATCGGATTCTTATAGTAGTCTCTGTAGGAGCCGTATTCCCTCTCCATATAAGCGCATATCTTACTGCTCCCGTTTTCGATGGCAAGCTCCCAAGGAGTGATCCTGTCCCTGTCACCGGCCATAGGGTCCATACCGCACTTCCTTATCAGATAATCGAAGCATTCCTCACTGTCCGATAGAGCACAATAATGCAGCACATCCCTTCCCGACTCATCACGCTCGTTAAGGCTTACCCTTGAGTACTCCGTCAGATAGCGCAGTATCTTAAGATCACCGCACCTCGCCGCACTAAAAAGGTGCTTCCCCTCTATAATTGCCGGCTGCGTAATGAGCAGCTCCTTCACCTTATCAAGCTCATTATTCTCGATATATCCGGTCAGTCTTACACTGTCTTCCATTCAAATCCTTCCAAAGTGATATAACCGCCTCTTGTGGGAGCTGACATTGCATATATCCCTACCTTGGCTCCTACCCATGTATGATCGGACGGAATAAAGCCCTCAGCCTCAGGATAGCTTAATATCTTCTTATCATCCAGCGTAAAGCTTATAGCCGCCTTAGGTCTGCAATCCTTCACATTGGTAAATCCGATATCATACCTACCGCTCCTGTCGGAAGCTGATCCTTCATCCCTGCAGCTTATATTTACGGAGAAGAGTCTGCAATCCTTGAAGGCACCGGTCATAAGGACCTTCCTTGATTCAGATATCTCCTTTCCGTCTGACCGGCTCACACCAAAGCAAACCTCATAATGTTCACCGTCTGTTCGTCTGTATTCCATGAAGCAATAGCTTCCGCCCATGAATGACACTCCTGCTCTGTCACCTGTGGACATACCCGATACATCCATGACAAAGCTAATATCCGTGTTCCTTCCGTCCAGCTTTCTGGTAAGCATACCGGGAAGCCTCCACAGGACCGCGTTACGTCCCTGCTCATTAAGGGCCTGCAGCTTAAGCCTGACATCAAGGCTGCTGTCCGTATACCTGTTAGCATTATTAATAAGGTATGTCATGTCCTTAGACAATACCCTGCCATCACCGTCTGTTATCTCAAAATACTCCTCGGAATGATTGCCAAGCCACTGCAGATCATACCTTGTGGAAAATGGCGTATCCGGATATATGACACTACTGTCAGTATCTTCCGTACATGGGCATGGTCTTGCATATTCATACACCGGCTCACCGCATCCGCTACCATCCTTGCAGACGCCTATTACCGGCCAGTCATTATGCCAGCTCACCGGCTGAAGGTGACATACTCTGCCGTAGGCTCCGAGGTCCTGAAAATGAATGAACCAGTCATCACCCGCACCGTCTGTTACCATTCCACCCTGATGCGGTCCGTTGATGATGCCCTCTCCCTTGTGCATGACTACCTTGCATTCATAAGGGCCTCTGATATCCTTAGCTCTTAGAGCTAACTGCCACCCCTCCCGTACTCCGCCGGCAGGTGCGAGAACATAGAAGAAGTCTCCGCGCTTATACACCTTAGGCCCCTCTATCGTCACCGCAGGTGCCTTATGTTCATCCGGAGTATCCATCGCAGCATGGCTGTACCTTAAGGTCTTATTCTCCATCATGCTCTCGTCCGTTATGTTCCCGTCGAAGATAAAGTGATCCTCGGATACCGCCTTAAGGCCGTCATCGCTAAGCTCCACCATGCCAAGCATACTTTTAAAGCCTATCCTGCTTTTGGCATAGGCATGAATGAGACAGCGGTTACCCTCATCATCCACATACGGGCAGGGATCGATAAGACCCTTTCCTTCAAGTACACATACAGGCTTGTCCCATATGATCTCATCATCACCCTTTACTATACTTATACCGTTATTGGTGACATAGCTTATACGGCTATCAGTGTCATTGCCCGTATCGTTACTGTTATCACCACAGTCATCGCCGCCACCGCTTGTAAGGAGTCGTTCATTCGCTCTAAGATGCTTCTTAAATCTCCCTCTTATGACGTAGAGCCCTTCATCCGGCATTCCATAGTAGATATAGAACATATCCCCATAGTATCTTATCGCGGGTGCCCATATTCCCTCGGAATGTCTCGGAATACGATAACCGCTTCCAAGCTCCTTAACGGCATACCCTTCCAGTCTCCAGTTAATAAGATCATTAGAATACAGTATCGGAAGCCCCGGCGTGTAATTGAAGCTGCTCGCCGTCATATAATATCCGTTGCCTGCCCTTACAACATCCGGATCTGAATAGTCCGCGAAAATGATCGGATTCTTATACATTCCACTCTGCATAGCCTATACCCCCCCCGGCAATCACTTATACTCATCAGCCACACCGTCATCGGCTGCATTGGAGGCATATACACTGTCAAGATCATTGAGCACACTTTTATCTATAAGTGTGTCAAAGGGAGCTCCGTATTCTGCCATTTCTCTTGCCAGCAATTGTCCGAACATCATGGCACCCTCATATTTAAGGTGTGTATTGTCTGTCGAGAGTCCGGCCGGCAGCCAGAATACTTCACCCGGCTTAACATGCATAAAGTATTTCTTAGTCGGTTCATCCCCATGCTCTTCTATGAATTCCCTGCTGACCTTATACATATCTATAAGCGGCGCATTAAATCTCCTTGCCGCCTCATAATATGCCTTCACATACGGAAGGTGATCCGACTCCTCAAGATGAACATGGTCATCCTTAAAGTTCCTTCTCTCAAGGGGCGTTATAAGCAAAGGGATAGCTTTCTTATTCCTTGCGACAGATATGAATTTGCCGAGGTTGTCGATAAAATCCGTCTCCGGGTCTGTATATCTTGCAAGATCCGTTATCTTCTCATCATTATGTCCGAACTGAATAAAGAGATAATCTCCCTCTCTTATCTCGTCATATATGACGGCAAGCCTGCCCTGATCTATGAAGCTTTTAGTACTTCTTCCGTTTACGGCATGATCATATATCACCACATCGAATGCCGTGAATCTGTCGAATGCCTGAGCTATCCCTGTCTGGGGATATTTGTTGGCTTTGTTACATGCATTGGTCGAATCACCGGCCCAAAAGATAATTCTCATATTCACCACCGCGTATAATAAAAGAGCCGAAGCCGAACGCCGGCTTCGGCCCTTATTAAACTATATTGTCCCTATATGTTCGATTAAACCGGGATAACTCTTATTCCTTAACCGCTCCTATATTGACACCCTTAACAAAGTACTTCTGTAAGAAGGGATACAACGCCATGAAAGGAAGTATCGCACATACGATCGCCGAATAGAATAATGTATTCTGCGATACACTGTATTGCGTCACCGGCGTATCTCCATCCATGACAAGCACTCTCAGTATATACTGGAAGTTGACCTGATCACGGTTGGTTATATATATCTGTACCGTTGAATAATCGTTCCATACGGTAACGGCGAACATAAGTCCGATGGATGCAAGTGCCGCCTTGGATAACGGAAGCACGATCCTGAAGAATATTCCCATGGGCGAACACCCGTCTATCTTCGCCGCTTCGAATAGCGACCCCGGTATGCCCTCGAAGAAGTTACGCATCAGCACCAGATTATATACGTTCATACCGTGTTTTATGACCAGTATCCACATATTATTGACAAGATGTAACTGCTTCATTACCAGATACTCAGGTATCATACCACCGGAGAATATCATGGTGAAAAGTAAGAAATAAGCCATCCCGTTACGTCCGGGCATATCATACTGTGAAAGTACATAACCTCCCAAGGTTGACATCACAAGTCCAAGTAATGTACCAAGAATCGTAGTCACTACGGAATTAACAAAGGGTCTGTACAGCTTGGATGTGGATATTATCGCCTTATATCCGTCCAGAGTAGGCTTCTTGGGCCATAACTGGAACTTATACACACCAACCGAGTTGAACGAATCCGATACCACCTTCCATATGGGGATCAGTATTATAAGTCCGATTATAATGAATACAAGGTAATTGACAATGTCGAAGACACCTGTTTTGTGCTTACGACCGGCAACATATTCTTTATTCTTAGCCATAGCGCAGGTACCTCCTTATATTATTCCGCGTCCGCGGACCTTCTTACTTGCCCAGTTACATATAAGGACAAGGAAGCAACCCACGAGCGACTTGAACAGACCAACGGCTGTAGTATATCCGTAATTGGGTATGGCAGTCATGAAAGTCTTACGATAGATGAATGTTGATACAACGTCCGATACCGCAAATACTCGGTTATTGTACATAACGAATACCGACTCGAAAAGGTTAAGGACCTTAGCAAGATTAAGTATCAGCACTATGATTATGGTATTGGCAAGCTCCGGAACCGTTACGAACCATATCTTCTGAAGCCTTGTGGCACCGTCTATATCCGCTGCTTCATACAGTTCGGGATTGATGCCGGCCAAGGTTGCAAGGAAGATTACGGTACCCCAACCTGTCTCTTTCCATATATTGACCAGATAGTACACGGGCCGCCACAGATGCAGCTCATGCATAAAGTCTATACTTTCCTTGATCACTCCCCAGCTTTTTAATGTCTCGTTGACAAAACCGGTAGATGATGTTGATAAGAAAAGTGTAAAGATAGCAGCCGTAACCGTCCATGACATGAAGTGTGGCAGATAGATCACCGTCTGCAGCACCTTCTTGGCGAAGAGGTTGACCATCTCATTGATGAACACGGATACTATAACGGAGGTAAATGTCGTGATCAACAGCTTAGTGACCGACAAAACCAATGTATTGGTGAAGGCCTTCCAGAATTCAGCATCCGAGAACATCTTCTGGAAATGCTTAAGGCCGACAAATTCAATTTTCTTAAGTGTGTAATCGTAGAACGAATAACGAACGCCCAGCATGGGCCAGTAATAAATAATAAGTACATAGATAAAGACAGGCAGGAACATCAGATAGAAGCCTCGATAGTTCCATATTCTCGTCTTTATGGGGCGCTTGTTGATAGGCTGCCCTGTAGAAGTATATTCTTGCTTTTTACTCATGCACATTACCCCAATCTTATTAAGTGTCAGTTACTATAACCCTTTTACTTACTTTTTGTTGTCTGATACCTTTTTGTTCTTATAACCTTAGCGTGGGCATCCGCATAGGGCGGATACCCACACAGGTTATAATTACTCACACCTACGGTGTAAATAGCTTATATTTAAGATTACTGGTTGAGTTCACCAAGGATAGTGTTGATCGTGTCACCCCACTTAGCCTGGTACTCAGCTATAGCATCCTCTGCGCTCTTCTTGCCTGCAACTACCTCGTTCATAAGTGTAGTCTTATCTACTGCAAGGTCTGCCTCTACCTCTGTCAGAGTCTCTGATGAAGGTGACTGAGGAGCGTCAACGCAGTTCTCTGTGAAGAACTTGTTACCTTCCTCAACAAGAGGATCTTCATCAACAAAGCCGTTTGTAAGAGGTGCGATTACAAGTACTGCGTCAAGATGGTTCTTCTTCCATACAGAGTTAGGATCGTTGGGAGCCTGCTTCAGATGGAACTCGCCCTCCTCATACTTGTACTCCTTCTTCTTCTCGGGATCATCAGGGTTCGTAACGAACTCTTCAGCATGTGTTGACCAGTGAACATCCTCTGCACCGTATGTCCAGAGTGTCTGTACTCTGTCACCGTCAAGCATTGTCTCAAGAAGTGCATCAAAGATAGCCTGCTCACGGGAATCATCTCCGTCGCCGTCATCTGTGATTACCCATACAGGAGCTTCACGGTTAAGGTATCCGCCCCATGAATCCTTGATCTCCTTGATAGGAGCAAGCTGTACAAGTCTGTCATCGCCAAGGTCAGAATCTACATCGTTCTTGTCCATGTTGGTTGTAAGAGTACGAAGCCATGTTCCTGCCCAGTATGTGAATACACCTTCTGATGTAGCCTGGTCATTAGAGAACCACTTCTCTCTTGCTGTCTTGGTAGAAGCTTCCTCTGTATCCTTGTCGATTACGCCGTCAGCGTAGCCCTGTGCAAGTCTTTTAAGAGCATCGATAGTTGCCTGCTCCTGGAATCCGTCAACCCACTGACCATCCTTCTGATAGATTGCGGGATAAGCGCCCTGCCAGAACTCAGGCA
>DGII01000024.1 GCA_002393095.1 Lachnospiraceae bacterium UBA3826
CAAGGAAGTATCTGTCGTGCGATACAATAAGTACTGCGCCCTTATATGAACGCAGATAATTCTCAAGCCATGTTATGGCGCTGATATCCAGATGGTTAGTGGGCTCGTCGAGTATGATAAGATCCGGGCAGCCTACAAGAAGCTTGGCAAGAGCAACTCTTGTCTTCTGACCGCCGGAGAGCGTGGCTGTACATGAAGAGAATTCGTCCTCCTTAAAGCCGAGTCCCTTAAGTGTACCGCTTACCTCGCTGTCGATCATATATCCGCCTGCACGGTCGAATTCCTCGGACAGAGTATGGTATTCCTCCAGACGCTTATTAAGCTCCTGTCCGGTTAAGCTCTCAAGCGAGCTTTCCATGTCTCTTAATCTGTCCTGCATATCAAGAAGAGGTCGCTTTATCTCAAGCACCTCCTCATATATGGTATTATCGCTGTCAAGAATTGCGTTCTGCGGCAGATAGCCCACAGTAGTATCTTTGCTTAAGGATACACTTCCGGAATCCGGACTTAAGGCATATGCTTTATATACGGATATATCACCGGCATTTTTACTCTTGGCCACGGTCTCCCCGATGATAATATTAAGGAGAGTAGTCTTGCCGCAGCCGTTAATGCCTATCAGAGCGCACTTATCATGTTCATTGAGATGAAAAGATACATCCTTAAGCACCTGCTTATCTATGAAGGTTTTATTGATATTACTGACCGAAATTAACATAGCGATATGTAGTATATCACAAGAGACCGGATTTTGTCACTTTATACATATTATAACGGGAATACACTTTAGCACTTTTATGTGCTAAAATAAATGTTGACATTATGACTATAATGTCTTATTATATTTTATCAGAGGCTCATGGATGCCTCACGATACGAAAGGATGAGCATATGTTTAAGTACGATACATTTTCATATTTTTACTTTTACTTTAATAATGCGATGGACTTAGACAGTATGCAGAACTCCGATATATAGGATTTTAAGTAGTGTTTATTTCCACCGCCTTTTAGGATGATAAAAAGCGGTGGATTTTTTTATAAATCTCTCCGTT
This sequence comes from Lachnospiraceae bacterium UBA3826, assembly GCA_002393095.1. Lineage (GTDB taxonomy): Bacteria > Bacillota > Clostridia > Lachnospirales > Lachnospiraceae > Colinaster. The sequence continues at coordinate 1,055 of DGII01000024.1, forward strand.
TTAATCCCCTGAATGGCACGGGTATGGAAGAAGAGAGGAGACTATGGACGAACTTAAGGAAAAAAGAGAGATCATTGACGGTATTGACAAAGAGATGGCAGCGCTTTTCGAGAAGCGCTTCATGGCTGTGCGTGATATAGCCCGTTATAAGGCCAAGAACGGCATGCCGATCTTGGATTCGGGCAGAGAGGATGTGGTGATACAGAAGAATTCACCATATATAAGCGATCCCGATATCAGGGCATTCTATGTTAATTACATGCATTCTACGATGGATATATCCAGAAGATTTATGAGCAACATCACTTCCGGAATGAAGATCGCATACAGCGGTGTTGAAGGCGCTTTTGCTTATATTGCTGCCAAGAAGATATTCCCAAGTGGCAATCTGGTGTCCTATAAGAGCTTTGAAGCGGCATACGAGGCTGTTAAAAGCGGCGATTGCGACTGCTGCGTCCTTCCCATCGAGAACAGCTATACAGGAGAGGTGGGACAGGTCATTGATATAACCTTTGCGGGAGATCTGTATATCAATGGTGTATATTCATTGCCTGTCAATCATAATCTTCTGGGCATCAAGGGCGCTAAGATATCGGATATCAAGAAGGTATTAAGTCATCAGCAGGCACTTGACCAGTGTGCGGATTATATTACGAAGAACGGCTTTGAAGCGGAAGAGGCGCGCAATACGGCATATGCAGCCAAGAAGGTTGCGGAGCTTAATGATATAAGCACTGCGGCCATTGCAAGCGCAGAGACAGCCGACATATACGGACTTACTGTCCTAGATCATGATATCAATGTTAGCAATGTCAACACAACCCGCTTTGCGGTATTCTCAAGAGCCACGGAGCTTGAGATAGGCAATCAGAATACATTCATTCTTCTTTTTACCGTTAATGATGAGGTGGGAGCTCTGGCAAAGGCAGTGAATATCATATGTTCGCACGGCTTTAACATGAGAGTCCTAAGGAGCCGTCCCGTTAAGGATACGCCGTGGCAGTATTACTTCTATGTGGAGGCTCAGGGCAACCAGAGGTCCGAAGAGGGTATAAGGATGCTTAAGGAATTATCGGTATGCTGTGCCAAGCTTAAAGTTGCCGGCCACTACACGGAAGAGATAGACCTTCATAAGACCGGCAATCTCCAATAAAGTAATATAACACAAAGGCGTGGTGGATCATTATGAAAAATACATTTGGCAATAATCTCACGGTTACACTTTTTGGCGAAAGCCACGGCGAGGCCATAGGCTGCGTGATTGACGGTATTGCTCCCGGAATCAGAGTGGACCGGGCTTATATTGACAGGATGTTAGAGCTGCGCAAGCCCAAGGGACGCATATCCACAAGCCGTCATGAGGCCGACAGCTATCGCATATTAAGCGGGGTCTATGAAGACCATACGACGGGAACTCCTATATGCATAATGATTGAGAATACCAATACAAGATCGGGAGATTATGCGGCGCTTAATGTGATTCCGCGACCGGGGCATGCGGATTATACTGCGCAGCTTAAGTATCACGGCTTTCAGGATTACAGAGGAGGCGGACATTTCAGCGGCCGTATCACGGCACCGCTTGTGGCTGCCGGAGCTATAGTCATGCAGGCTCTTGAATCCAAGGGCATATATATAGGTACACATATATCATCTATGGGTGATATTAAGGACAGAGATTTTGAAGACTATATATCGGATATAGAAGACCTCTATGACAGAGAATTCCCTGTACTTGACGAGTCGGTGGAGGATAAGATGCGAGCATATATTGAGGAGGCCGCATCTAAGGGTGACAGCGTGGGCGGTATACTTAAAAGCGCCGTGATCGGTTGTCCGGGCGGTATCGGAGAGCCGTGGTTTGATTCCGTCGAGAGCATGATCTCTCATGCGATATTCGCAATCCCTGCGGTTAAGGGTATAAGCTTCGGAGACGGATTCTCGTTGGGAAGGATGCACGGAAGCGAGGCCAATGATGCCTACAGAATGTCAGGTAACGGCGTTATTACGACTACCAATCATAACGGCGGTATCGGAGGCGGTATAACCAACGGGATGCCCATCGAATTCTCTACGGTCATTAAGCCGACTCCATCGATATACAAGGAGCAGGATTCCGTCGATCTTAAAAACGGAGTCAATACAAAGCTTAAGATAGAGGGAAGACATGACCCTGCCATAATACACAGGGCAAGGATAGTAGTTGATGCAATGACGGCCATTGTCATAGCAGACATGCTTGTTACACATTACGGGACGGATTATCTATGCAATACGGACTTATAGGGGAGCATCTTCCCCACAGCTTTTCGGCGATCATACACGGACTTATAGCTGAATACGAAGGATTAAAAGCCGGTGAGTATGTATATGAGCTTAAGGAGCTTGCACCCGGTGATATACATGATTTCTTCAAAGCAAAGGCATTCAGAGGGATCAATGTCACGATCCCGTATAAGGAGACGGTAATACCGTATCTTGATGAGACAGATGAGGCCGCCAAAGAGATCGGCGCGGTCAATACAATAGTTAATCGCAACGATGTATTATACGGATACAATACGGATTACTTCGGGTTAAGGGAGCTTATCCTTCATGCGGATATTGACCTTGGAGGTAAGAAGGTTCTGATACTCGGCACCGGAGGCACATCCAAGACCGCAAGGTCTGTATGCAGATCACTTGGTGCCGGGAGCATATATGTGGTAAGCAGGAATCCCTCTTCATGTAAGGCAGCGGATGATAATATCTCATATATATCATATGATGAGGCTTATGAAAGCCATGCCGATGCGCAGATAATCATCAATACAACTCCTGCAGGCATGTATCCCGCACCGGGGGTATCACCGATAGATATAAGTGCATTCAATGAACTGTCCGGTGTGATAGATGTAATATACAATCCTTTAAGAACAAAGCTTATACTGGATGCCGCAAGGCGCGGTATAAAATGCGCCGGAGGACTTAAGATGCTTATCACTCAGGCTGTATATGCATACAAGCTTTTCATTGATGTAAAAAAGTCCCGGAATACAGATAATTCTAAAGCACTAATTGACAGGATATATAAAAGGCTCTACGACAGTAAGCGCAATATTGTTCTTACGGGAATGCCGGGGTGCGGCAAATCAACTATCGCCCGATATCTGGCAGATAAGCTTAAGATGGACATGGTAGATACGGATGAGCTTATTGTTAAGCGTGAGGGCAGACAGATATCCGATATCTTTGCCTCAAAAGGGGAGAGTTACTTCCGTGATATTGAAAGCGAAGTTATTAAAGAGGTAAGCATGCAAAACGGCATTATCATCTCTACCGGAGGGGGCGCCGTATTAAGAGAAGATAATGTGGATGCGCTTAAAAGTAACGGCTTAGTGATATTCATAGACCGACCTGTAGAAGATATCATCCCTTCCGATGACAGACCTCTTTCAAAGGATGCGGATATGTTGCGTAAAAGATATGATGAGCGGTATAATACATATTGCACAACAAGCGATGAACACATTATTAATGACGGTACTGCCTTAGAAGCGGCAGAGAGGATCATTGACCTTATCGGATAAAAGCTATGAAGATACTTGTATTAAACGGATGTAATATCAATATGCTGGGAATTCGTGAACCGGACATATACGGACACGAAAGCTATAAGGACTTATGTGATATGGTAATTGCCCACGCTAAGGAGATCGGGGTAGAGGTTGAGCTATATCAGTCCAATCATGAGGGAGCTCTGATAGACAGGATACAGCAGGCATATAAGGAGGCGGACGGGATAGTCATCAATCCTGCGGCTTATACGCATACTTCCGTCGGTATACTTGATGCAGTCAAGGCCGTGGGAATTCCCACAGTGGAAGTTCATATATCTGATCCGGACAGCAGAGAGGATTTCAGGAAGATAAGCTATGTCAGACAGGCATGTGTTCATACAGTTAAGGGGCACGGACTCAAGGGATATATTGAAGCAATGGATTATCTTAAGGAGAATTACGAAGTAAAGCCATGAGATGTACGTTTAACAGGATTACCGGGGAATCTGATAAAGTTCATATAATCAAGGCACCACCGTCGAAGAGCATTGCGCATCGAGCTCTTATAGGTGCCGCTCTGTCTGATGGAGTATCCGTGATCAAAGGACTTGAGCTTTCCGAGGATATAAGCGCAACCATTGATTGTCTTAGCGCTCTTGGTGCCGATATAAGCCTGACCATACAGTATGATGATGAGAACGGCGAATCAGGCAGATTGTATAAGGCCGAGGTTACAGGTATCTTTACCACATCGGATAAGAAGGGTGAAGAGCTTTTTATCATGGACGGCAAGAAGGAGGAGTATGAAGTCCCCACGCTTGATTGCAGAGAGTGCGGTTCGACCTTAAGATTCATGATCCCGATATGCACCCTTATGTATTCCTGTAATATGGTGCCGGGCAACCAGAGTATTAAGCTTGTCGGGAGCAAGAGACTCTTAAGCCGACCGCTCGATGTATATGACAGGCTTTTTGAGTATACCTATGTAACTTTTTCGCATAACAGCGAAAAGGTCGAGGTGGAGGGAAGGATGAATCCCGGAGAATATACCGTGGAGGGCAATATCAGCAGTCAGTTTATTACGGGGCTTCTTTTTATCCTTCCCAAGCTGGATGCGGACAGCAGACTTATAATCAAGCCGCCTGTTGAAAGCAGACCTTATATCGATATAACCATAGAAGTTCTTAAGCTTTTCGGTATCGATATATTCTGGGAAGACAATAATACTATCCATATCCCCGGTAATCAGCATTATACTCCGGTGGAGATGAGTATTGAGGGAGACTGGTCCAACGGGGCTATTCTCTATGCTCTTGCAAGATTATCTGCCGGCTATAAGCATATAATCCTTCTTACCGGACTTAAGGATGAGAGTATTCAGGGCGACAAGGTCATCACCGCTCTGCTGGATGAGCTTGATGAGGGCAAGGTCGCCGATATCTCGGATTGCCCGGATCTGGGGCCTGTTCTAATGGCATATGCCGCAGCTATCGGTGGAGGGAGACTTACCGGTACCGGAAGACTCGCCATTAAGGAGTCCGACAGAGGCAATGCGATGAAGGATGAGCTTATCAAAATGGGAGCAGAGGTTGTGGTCGATGCTAATGACATATATGTCAGTACGCCCAACGGTCTGCATGCACCAAGCGATGTAATAGACAGTCATAATGATCACAGGATCGCCATGTCGATGGCTGTTCTGTGCAGCTTATACGGCGGAACCATAGACGGTGTGGAGTCCATTGATAAGAGCTTCCCGTCCTTTATAGATACGTTAAGGAAGGCAGGTGTTAATATATGCTGATCAACAGACAGTGTAATATATTGATAGTCGGACTCGGTCTTATAGGTGGCAGCTATGCCAAGGGACTTAGAAAGCTCGGCTTTAATGTATCGGCTTTGGCAAGAAGACAAGAAACCATAGATTATGCATTGAAAAATGCGATCATAGATGAAGGATCTGTAAGTCCGGACCCTGATTTGATAGGAAAGGCTGACATTGTTGTATTCGCTCTTTATCCTCATGTGTTCAAGGAATGGATCGGGGATAATCAGAGGTATCTTAAAAAAGGTGCCATACTTACGGACGTAACCGGCGTCAAAAGCTGTATCGTATATGATATTCAGGATATGCTGCGTAAAGATGTGGAATTCATAGCCGCACATCCCATGGCCGGTAAAGAAGTCTATGGCGTGGAAAATTCAGATGAGAAGATATTCTACGGTGCCAATTATATTATTGTACCTACAGATAAGAATACCGAGAATGCCATTGAGATATGTCGTGAGATCGCTTTACTCCTGCAATTCGGTGCTATCTCGATACTGTCTCCCGAAGAGCATGATGAGATGATCGGATTCGTGTCCCAGCTTACACACTGTATCGCGGTAACACTTATGAATTGTTCCGATAATGAGAAGCTTGTGGATTATGTGGGTGATTCCTTCAGAGATCTTACAAGGATCGCGCGCATCAATGAGAACATGTGGAGCGAGCTTTTCCTACTCAATAAGGACAGTCTGTTAAAAGAGATGGACAGATTCATGGAGGAATTCAAGTCTCTAAGGGATGAGCTTGCTGCGGAAGATACCGAGGGTATGAAGGAGAAAATGCGCACCTCCACTGCAAGACGCGCACTTTTTAACAAAAAATAGAAATATAAAACGGAGATAAGAACATGGGAATGCTATTTGAAAGAAAGCTCGCCATTCCGAAGGAAGTCAAGGAGATGTATCCGCTTACTTCCGAGATGAGTGAAATCGTAAAAAAGAGAGCGGAAGAGATAAAGGACATATTCACGGGTAAAAGCGATAAGTTCCTGCTGATTATCGGACCCTGTTCCGCTGACAGAGAGGACAGTGTCATAGATTACTTAAAAAGGTTAAGAGAGGTTGCGGATAAGGTAGAGGATAAGATATTCATCATACCAAGGATATATACCAATAAGCCCCGTACCACCGGCGAGGGCTATAAGGGTATGCTCCATCAGCCCAATCCTGAGGGCAAGCCCGATATGTTCAAGGGCATTGTTGCTATCAGAGAGCTTCATATGAGAGCTTTGTCGGATACCGGCTTCTCTTGTGCGGATGAGATGCTCTATCCTGAGAACCACAGATATCTCGATGATGTACTGGCTTATGTTGCCATAGGCGCAAGGAGTGTTGAGGATCAGCAACACAGGCTGACGGCAAGCGGTGTGGACATACCCGTCGGAATGAAGAATCCTACAAGCGGCGGCTATTCGGTAATGATCAACGCGATCAAGGCGGCGCAGCACGGTCATACCTTCATATACAGGGGATGGGAAGTCCATTCGGACGGCAATCCGCTTGCCCATGCGATATTACGAGGCTACGCCAATAAGCACGATCAGGCTATGCCCAACTACCATTATGAAGATCTTATCCTTCTTCATAAGTTCTATGAGGCTGCCGATCTCCTTAATCCTGCCGTGATCATAGATTGCAATCACGCCAATTCGGGGAAGAATCCTTTTGAACAGGCACGTATAGCCAAAGAGGTCCTTAACAGCAGATCGTATAATGATGATATACACAAAATGGTCAAGGGGCTTATGATCGAAAGCTATATCGAGGACGGCAACCAGAAGATAGGAGAGGGAATATACGGCAAATCCATCACGGATGCCTGCCTCGGATGGGAGAAATCAAGAGAACTGATCCTTGATCTTGCCGACAGATTATAGGCTTTGATCCGGTTTTTAATATGATTTTATTAAAAAGAGCAATATTTCTTTATGTATTGCTCTTTTTGTGTTAAAATATTAACGTGTATGTTCATGGAAGAGATTGTGGTTTTTCTTTTCATGGTATACAATATGATGTATTTGGCGGTATAGATATTATGAACAGTGATTTGGATAATAAGAATATATCACAGGCTGTCATCGGGAGGCTTCCGAGATACTACAGATATCTGGGTGATCTTAAGGATGATGGCGTGGAAAGGATAAGCAGTGGGGAATTGTCAGGCATCATGAAGGTTACCGCCAGTCAGATCAGGCAGGATTTTAATAATTTCGG
>DGII01000165.1 GCA_002393095.1 Lachnospiraceae bacterium UBA3826
TAACCGCATACTCCTGTATATTATGGCAGTCTCAGATCGATCTTAGCTTTTTGTGTATCTTCCTTACCTGCTTCGGAGCAATCGTTAGCAACAGCAGGTACACCTTATTCCTGACCGTAAGATATCTGTTGAAGACCGTATCTATGATACTATACCTGAGATACCTTACCACAGCTGCATAAAAGGCATTCTCACCGTTCATCATAGACACGGGGATATGCAGCATATAGTCAAGTCTCTGAAAGAGAGCAAAGCGCTTTGCCTCCTCCGTAAGTTCAGGGTATCTCTCTCTCACAAGCTCTGTGGCATAATCTGCGTTATCAACTATATCTTCATATACCGTTCTGAATACTTCCTTATCACCGCTCCTTGAATTGCTTCCGGTTCGGTAATACACATGATATGCCTGCCTCGGAAGTATAACAAAGTCTCCTGCATCCCCAAGCATATCCATTAACAGCCTGAAATCCTCATTAAGCTTACCCTTGGGAAAACGTCTGCCCTCAAAAAGAGCCTTATGTGTAAGTCTCGTACAGAAGCTGCAATCTCCTCTGTGCATCAGAAGCTCCCTTGTCTGTTCTCTGGCTGTTATCAACTTCTCTTCTGCAGGCGGTATGCATACATCCGCAAGCCTGGTTCCGTCTTCGGCAATCTCATCTCTGGAGATCTGCACCATCCTGACGTTATACCTTACCATGGCATCTGCCATTAGCTCGATGAAATCATCATCCACATAATCATCACAATCTATAAAGGAAAGATAATCCCCAACGGCCGCATCTATCCCGACATTCCTTGCATCCGACGAACCACCGTTCGGCTTATGTATAACAGTGATGCTTCTCCTATCATCCCTTCTCTCAGACTCAAGGTACTGCTTAGCAAGCTCATCTGCATACTCACCCGATCCGTCCGTTGATCCGTCATCCACTATGATCACCTGTAATCTTGCATGAGTCTGGGCGAGTACGGAATCTATACATCGCTTAAGCAGTTCTTTTTCGATATTATAGACCGGGATTATGATCGATACCAAAAAATCATTTTTAATCACTTTCTGTTATTCTCCTAGCTTTCCGCTCTTCCAGAAACCGGGGCGGATAACCGGTGCCTCTGAAAAGGGACCGTCCTTGGGAACCGTGATATTGCCCTCCATATATCCCCTGTAAAAATCCATAAGTCGATTGGCAGCTACCTCGGCATTCCACAGATCCAGAATGGTTCTGTATGCTTCCTGCCCATACTTTCTTATCAGCTCCGGATAAGTAAAAAGCTTCTTAACCTGCATCAGAAGTTCTTCATAGCTTCCATTCTCGTATATAAGACCATTGACCCCATCCTTAATAAGATAATGGGTCACTCCCGCCTCTCCGTTAGCTACAACAGCACATCCTCCGTTCATGGCCTCATTGACCACAGCACCCCATCCCTCTAAGAAGTTACTGGTGAAGATATGTATATGGCTTCTCTCCATTATGAACCGCACCTTATCCGGTGGGATGAAGCCTCTGAAGGTGATATAATCCTCTATCATGTTAAGCGAGGCTTCTCTCTTAAGTTCATTCTCCAGCTCCCCGGAGCCTATCATATCAATATGGAATCTGTAGCCTGCTTTAACAAGATCTACGGCAAGTCTTACCATATATTCCGGGTGTTTAAGAGGCATGAATCTTCCTGCCCATACGATCCTCACTTCCTCTGTTGTAAGTGTGGGAACCTCTCCCGGCAATTCCTCCTCATGCTCTATGAATACTCTCCTAAGCTCCGGCTTATTGGCCCACAGGTCGTTATCATTATAATAGTATCTTGTCCTTGGGAAATACCCGAACTTATACATTTTACCCCTGTAAGCACCAATAAGGTTATAATCTGCTGCTACGTATGCGCCGTTGCATAGGAGGTATATATACGATCTTTTAAATCTTATATGATCTCTGTACTTACGTAAAAGTCCCTTAGGCGATATGGCCTTCCACTGACCTTCTCTGTAGAGTCTCTCGCTTATACGTATGATAAGCTGCGGAGGCTCTTCCCTACTTCCCCGGTCATATGCCTTAGAGTCCTTCCTGTTACGTATCAGGGCATTCCGTACTATTGCTTCATCCTCAATCCAGCCTATCAGAAGGATATCTGCCGATATTATCCTGTCATATGCCTTATCCCTGTCCTTATATTCCTCCACCACATACGGAATATCTGCCGGATCAAGATACCAGCCCATATCTATCCTCTTCTGCTCCATTCGCATAGTCTGGACAAAGCAGAAATCACAATCCTCCAGCTCGCAGAGCGCCTCACAGAATGGCATCTGATGGTGATTTATGTAATTGGATACCATTGTGATCTTAACGGATTTCTTCATATATCTCCAGTAATCTTTTTAAATTGGTGTCCGGATCGTGGGTGATAAGCGCCCTGTTCATTCCTGCCGCACCAAGCTCTGTAGACAGTCCGTCATCACCAAAAAGCCTGCATATAATATCCGGAATTTCTTCTATTCTGTCATAAAGAAGACCTTCTTCACCATCCTCTATCATGGATGGTATCCCTCCGACTCTCGGTGCCACTACAGGCACTGACAGAAGCATTGCCTCGCCCATGGAATTAGGCGAATTCTCAACGGAACTTGCACAGAGATACACTCCACACTTAAGATACTGCTCCTTCATCCTTATACTATCAAGAGGACCAGTGAATATAACATGATCTCCAAGAGCGTTTTTATGAATCAATTCTCTTAGGTATCTGCCATATCCGCTTAATCTTATCTTATTCTTAAGACCGGATACATCCGTAAGATCCATCCCCGCCACCACAAGCTTTATATCAGGGAATCTCAGGAGCAATTCCGGAAGTATCCCAAGCACATTGTGCAATCCCTTAAGCGGATAATCCCCCTGACTCATAAATATGACATGTCTGTCACATTCTGTAACATCCCATGTCCCCTCATAGAATTCGGGACGTAAGGTTTCATTCATATGATGATATACAGCCTCCGGAGCATGTATGCGACTCCACTCTCTGTCGAATTCCGTTCTTCCGACTATATCGGTGGCATAACCCACCGCTTCTGTCTCATGCTTTCCTCTTTCGGTGAACTTCTCAACCTGTCTTTCGATATTATCATCCCGTATAATATCTCTGAAGGTCCGGCCCTTAATCACATCATCTGTAAGACCTGCTGTATACCTTTTGGCACACTCGGATATTATACCCTGTATCCCTATTAAAAGCCTTATATCACTCCCTGCCTTACGCAATCTGTCCGTTACTCTGGACACACCAAGGCAATGTCCGTATTCTGTTCCGAATACATGCACTATGTCCGGTCGATACTCCTCCATGATATATGTAAAGCTTTCTTCAATACAATCATCATATTTCTCCGGGTGTATCACATCCTCATAATATTCATATATGACAGTATCAAATCCTTCTGTGAGACTTATACTGTTTTTCTTTATATTCTTACCCTTGCACGCTGCGTCTGTTGCAGGTGTCGCTATGGCAAGTATAAGGTCTTCATCTCCCCCACTTATCTTGTATGGCGCTTTATCCGCAAGACTTATAAGTGCCCCGCTTAACCACCCTTCCTTATTGCCGGCCTCTCTTCCCATCGCTTCGGCAACTACACCCGGAATGGTATTACATACCCACAGTACTCTCATCCTCTATCCCCTTTATTATATATAAGTGACTTAATCCTGTTATATCCGGACGAGAATCTCGGATCATTGGCAAGCCTTGTTCTTAGTCCTGACAGTGACAGCTTAAGGACTAACGCATATATCGATGCTTTGCGTCCCATATATACAGCAGTTATCCTCTTATGCTCCATGGCAGATAACTTAAGATTCCCTTCAGTCTCGGAGAACCCGCCTCCCTCATAGTCCGATACCGTCACATTAAGGTATTCGGTCACTGCTTTCCTTTTGTATACACAGTACAGGAAATGTTCATAATCGGCTCTTACCTTATATTCCGTATCATATCCTCTTTCTTTAAAAAGGCTTATATCATAGAAGCATACCTGATGACACGGCAGGTTCCTGTACAGGGCGAACTCGTTAAGCCTTGGGCACGAGCTCACATGGCTTACGGTGGTAAGATTATACATATCTCCGTAAAAGATATGCGGTAAAGCTGCCTCCTCATACGGCACAGTCGCAAGCCTGTCCGATACTGCATCAGCCACAGCTCCAAGTACCTGTCTGTCATGCAATGTGTCTCCGCAATTCAGAAAAAGGACGTACTCCCTGACCTCCTCATTATCAGGAATCTCCCTGTAAACTACCCTCGACAATGCGCGGTTCATTCCGTCGTATATGCCTTCATCCTTTTCAACATATATATGTGTACGGCTCATTCCGCGTATCATATCCCCGGATACATCTTCCCTGATACCTTCTATGCTCCCGTCATCGGAGCAGCTGTCCTCTATTATGACATCATAATCATAATAGTCCTGCCTGTATATACTTTTAAGAGTAGACTTAAGTCTGTCTCCGGAATTATAGCTTACAACAATGATATTAAAATGTATCTTCATCACTAACCTTTTCTCCCATGATCATCTTGTGCCGGTAGAACATCAGAAGGTATCCGTCTGGTTAAGCCAGTACCTGTCATGAAATAAAAAGCTCTTATACGGAAGGACTCTGACTCCCACCTCATCCGCGGTGGTCAAAAAGTACAGGAAATAAATAGCACATACCACACATGTCACAAGCTTAAGTCTTCTTCTTTGATCCTCATCCCTTACCGAACAGATGACATTGGGTACAAGCAGTATCATGGGAGTCACAAGGTAATATCCGAGTCTTGTTACAAGAGGCAGAAAATAGCAGCCTATATACAGGGCTATGGCCATTATACACATATGAAAGTACATCTTATTATCACGACGGTTCTTAACACCATCCTTATAGCAGATAAAGCATAGAAAAAGTGTGGCTGCACACCCTATGACGACCGGAAGGTTCTCAAGTACGGTATGCTCCTGCTCTATATATACTGTATTCCTGTACGAAGGGTAAAGCCTTAGAGCTATATCCATTATCACTCTTCCAAAAAACGGGGTGACAACTGTAGCTGCAGCCATCAGGATATACATCCACTTACCCCATGGCAGCATTGCTATCAGGTACATGGGGATGACAATCAATACACTCTTGTGGAAGGTTGCGGCAAATAAGATAAGAAGTAGAAACTTAATAAAGTCCTCTTTTGTTATGTCAACCAAATACCTTATGGAATAAATTGCCAGGGCTAACGCAAAATAGTATCTTACGGTATTATAAGTCCTGAAATATATGCCCATAGTCATGAACATAAAAAAGCTTAAGAAAAAGGAGTCGCTCCCATCCTTTATCACCTTAAGGAATACTGCGGCAATAGCTGCGGCGAACACCGCAAACATAAGAAGATAATCCTCTTTGCCGGACAAGGTATACAGTATCCTGACCACCAGATTAAAGCCCGGCTCCGTGACCACGAATCCTCTCTGGAATATCTCATGACAGGTGACAACATAGGTTCCGTAGTCGTTACCCACCTCCAGCCTGAGCGCTCCTGCCAGAAAAAGCACCGTGAAAATAGCAGCGATAACCACACGATTGACGGCATCCTGTCTGCACATTCTAAGAGCATACCTGCTGCTTAATCTGTCCGTCATAACAGGTATCTCCTTTACCATATATGCCAATGCGATCGTAGTGACCGTTATCAAGCCGTACAACAGCATATCCTACGCCTCTTTCATGCCTTTTCTCATAAGAGATGATGCTTCCTTAAAGGTTTTGTCCGTCAGCATCTTAGTCCTGTTTTTATACAGGAAGCGAAATCCCATAACCGGTGCAAGTCTCCCGTACAGATACTTATACAGGACTCCCCTGTCATAGAAGAATTTATCATCATATCCCTTGAACCATGTACTTGGCCTTGGGACTTCACGCCCGATACCTACGGGAAGCGCATATACCTTAAGCCCCTTCCTTAACGCTTCATCAATAAAAAGCGAATCCTCTCCGTTACTGTATCTTGCTCCCCCGCCGAAGAGAAGATGAAAGGTTATTCCCGCCTTATGGATGCTCTCGCGTCTGCAGGTAAAGCTATATGTGGGGTATCTTCCGCAATTATACCTGTGTACTCTCTTAACCGCTTCCGTATGGTATGTTGCTCTCTCACTGTCTACCTCAAGGTTAAAAAGCAGCATATCCGCATCCGGATAGCTTTCATATGCCTTAAGTATCTTATCCGCATAATCGTCTTCATATACTATATCTTCATCAGAAAAAAGTATAATATCTGCGGTGGCTCTTAGCAGAGCATTATTACGGCTCAGTCCGACACCCCTTTCCGCAAAGCAATAGCAGCATATTCTGTGACCTTCATACTCATATTCATCATAGGAATTCACATCGCACTGATTGATCACTATTGAATCTGTCTTAAGATTCATCTTCGCCGCAGTCTCTCTGATATTGAGTTGTACCCCTGACACCAATGTCTGTATTGTCATTCTGACTCCTTAAAGCCTTTTTCTCTCTTACGGTTGATAAGCACGCCCTTTATATCGATCCTCTGCTTTTTAAGTGTATAGACCACCTTATCTATAGCCTCACCCTTGTCCTTTCCCTCGGTCACATAAAGGAGCACACCGCCGGAGCTTCTCATCTCATCAAATGCTCCTGCGTTAAACACAAAATCCTTAATCCTAAGCTCATACATTCCGACAGTATCTCCAAGGATATACTCCGTATTGACCCTTGCCTCCTCACTTCCCGTAACACCGAGATAGGCTATATCCGGATATCTCTCCGTCCAGTCTCTCTCGGAATATATTCCGTCATCAAGGATATAATATAGCAATATACCGAACACACTTATGATCAAGCCAATCAAACCGCCTAAGAAAGCCGCATTGGGCTCTCTGGTATATGCATCATAGACAACCATCTTCGCATCGGTCCATACATCTATATGTGATATCATATCTATCTCTTCACCAAAATGCGGCAATGCCTTCTTATAAGCATCCGATATGCTCTGCACCACATCTGCATCAGTTCCCGTAACATTGACTGTCAAAAGCCTGTAATCCCCAAGTATCTCGCCTGTCACGGATTCAAGTATCGTCTCCTTGGATATTCCCGGAAGCAAGGTCAGCGCATAGTCCACTATTGGATCGTCTCTGAGTATCCCGTCCCATGTATAGGCATTGTAGTAATCAACACCATTAGGATGCCCCTCATAATCAAGGGTGATATAGTAATCGTTGCTGATCCTGTATACCGTATTGCCGCTCTTGATATTACTGTATATAACATATGTCAGAATGCCAATAATAGCACCGATCACTATCGCTGCTATTACCATCCATACCTTTCCCATAAATTGTCTGAATATCCTTTTTAAGTCTAGACCGGTCGTACCGGGATTGTATTCTGACATAACTGTACCTGCCTTATGAATCAACGTGTTTTTTCGCCGCAGTCACCTGATTATCTCCTACACCCTCCGTTGCTTCCGGAGAGAACAATATCTTGAGTGTCAGCATCATGAGTTTGAGATCCATCCATACACTGTAATTCTCTATATAGCTCAGATCAAGCTTGAGCTTGTCATAGGGTGTCGTATTGTACTTGCCGTAGACCTGCGCGTAACCTGCCAGACCTGCCTTAACCCTCATCCTGAAAGCAAATTCCGGCATTTCTTCCATATATGCCTTGATTATCTCAGGTCTCTCCGGTCTCGGACCGATGAATGACATATCCCCTTTAAGTATATTAAAAAGCTGCGGCAGCTCATCTATACGAACGGCTCTGATCACCTTCCCCACCGGAGTGATACGATTATCATTCTTGCCGGCAAGTCGTGCCACACCATCCTTCTCGGCATCCACTATCATTGATCTGAACTTCATGATCTTGAATTCTCTTCCGCCTTCGGTACATCTGATCTGCTTATACAGTACCGGCCCTCTGTCATAGCACTTGATGGCAATAGCGGTGATAAGCATGATCGGTGACGTTACCACTGCCAGTATTATGGAACAGACTATATCTATACACCTTTTGGCAAAACGCTGTTCAACCTTAAGGTTATACTCCCTTGTAAGGAAAATAGGCGTATCGAAAAGATGGAGCGGGTCCGAACCTTTAATGATAACATCGGATATCTTGGGCATCATGTATACCCTAATGTTTCTGGCATACATATACTTAAGGAAACGGTTGCGGGTCTGCGCCGGAACATCCCACAGCACCACTCCGTCGTAATCCGGGCTTACCATCTCCTCATTGAGCGTTTCCTCGGACTCGCCCATATACATGAGCTTCTCTATCCTGTACTTGTCTCTTCTGGTAGCGAACTTCTCCTGTATATCATCTATAGGATGATCACCGTAGATAAGTAGCAATCTCCGCGGCGGGAAGAATATCCTGTACAATCTTCCGCCCAGAAATACCCATATCCCTGCAAATGCTATCTGCACAAGCATCATGCCGAACATGGTATCACCTTTAAAAAGTCTTATCTCCATAAGGGATATCTGAAAGTAGCTTACGATATCCACTATCACTATGGCAAAAACATCCGAAAAGAACACATCCCATGGCTTAAGATAACCGATCTTCAATCCTCCGAAGGTACTGGAGAAAAAGAATATCAGTACAAAATACACAAAGACCATAAGGAGATGTCCCTTAAAGTACAGCTTAATATGCCATACAAGGCGCCCGTGTATAAGTTCTATCCATACATAAGCATAGATAGCTGTAAGGATCGCTACTCCAAGCAGACTCCACAATAATATGATTGTACGCTTAACAGTCTCTTTAGTACTCATCCGTCCCGATTATATCCTTCTTAACGTGGCTCTTACCGCCCAGCCGCCAAAAAACCACATGCTCTTAATGATCCCAAGTCCCTCGTTATCCCTGTAGAGTCTCCATATCCTCTTAATTGCCGTAAGCTTGTTGCTTGACAACGACTTCCCCGGTCTCCTGTATACTGTCAGAACTCTGTCAAGTCCCACCGCAGTATATCCCTCTCTTAGTATATTCCACCATGTGGCAGTGTCTTCGCTTGCTATATGCGGCATATACAGCTTCTTCTTATTGATCTTCTCCGTATCAAACATTACGGTACTTGTGAAGATCACAGTTCTTGAAAGTGCCTGTCTGTAATTAAGTCTGTCAGGAACCCTGACTATCTTACCCGTTCCGACAGCATTCTCATCTCCGAATTCATATGATGTGAAGCAAAAAGCCGCGCCGGTCTCCTCCATATACTTAAGCTGAACAGACAGCTTATCACTGCTCCATACATCATCGGCATCAAGATAGGCTATATATCTTCCCCTCGCCTCGTCCAAACCGATATTACGTGCACCTGCCGCACCGAACCTGTTGTCATCGGCAAAGATTATTCTGACACGCCTGTCATATTCTTCCGATCCAATATATTCCTTAAGTCTCTCCCTTGTACCGTCATTGGAGCCATCCTCAACCATTATCCACTCGAAGTCCTCCATATCCTGTCCCAGCACTACCTTGATGGTATCGTCTATGAAGTTGATCGCATTATATACCGGAGTGATAACGGATATCATCACAATTCTTCCTTTACAATATATTTGGGTCTGTTCTTAACCTCCAAGTATGTCTTGCTAAGATACTCACCCAGTATTCCAAGACATAGAAGCTGGACTCCGCTTACCAGAGATATGATACATACCATCGACTGCCAGCCACTGGTGGGATCTTCCCAGAACAGAGACCTTACGAGTATGAATACGATAAGCACAAAAGCCAGCACACAGAACAAAACTCCAAGCATGGAAGCTATTGCCAGCGGGGCCGTAGAGAAAGCGATTATACCCTCTATCGAATACAGGAAAAGCCCCCAGAAGCTCCACTTGGTCTCACCCTTTGCTCTCTCAACATTCTCGAATTCCACCCACTTGGTCTTGAAGCCTACCCAGCCGAATATACCCTTGCTGAATCTGTTATACTCACCAAGCTCAAGGATCGCATCCACGACCTGTCTGGTCATAAGCCTGTAATCCCTTGCCCCGTCAACTATATCAGTCTTACTGACCTTGTTCATAAGCTTATAGAATCTTCTTGCGAAAAAACTCCTTATTAAAGGCTCACCCTTACGGCTTACTCTTCTGGTAGCCACGGAATCATATCCTTCTTCGATATAGGAAAACATCTCCGGAAGCAATGACGGAGGGTCCTGCAGGTCAGCATCCATCATGACCGCATAATCACCCCTTGATCCTTTAAATCCCGCGTATATTGCAGCTTCTTTGCCAAAGTTCCGGGAGAAGGATATGAGTCTTATCCTGTCATCGGCTTCTTTAAGCTTCTTAACCTCACAAACCGTCCCATCCTTTGACCCGTCATCCACATATATGATCTCAATATCCAGTTTTTTCTCAGCGAAGAAGTCGCTGTTACGCATAAGCTCATCATAGAAGCACTTAACATTCTCTTCTTCGTTATAACAGGGAACTATCACACTAAGCAGCATCAGCTTATACTCCTGTATACTATGTATTCATCTGTCGCAAGCGCCTGTCTGTATACTCCGGCATAAGATTTCGCACCTGCGTGGTTCTTAACGACTATTATATCACATCCTCCGGCTTTAGCCACCTTAGCTATCTCCTCCATGTTATCCTCCGGGAACAACATCATACTGTGAATGTAATGTACCATGTCATCATATCCGTCTATGATTCCCAGATCACTGTCTACATGAAGCAGATCATATCCGTAAAGCAGCGGTACAGACCTGCCGTATGACGCAATAAAAGGAAGCAGTTCATCATCAGCTACCACAAGCTCTGACGTATTCTGTTCAAGATATTCCACTATCCTCTTCTTCTCATCATCATAGTGATTCGCTTCCGTCATTGTATTGCCGGAGAAAGCTCCGAAGAAATTACCGCATATGGATATATATAAGAATAGCAATAGCATAGCTACTCTCTGTGTCCTGACCGACCTGATACTGTAGACAAGGTCTGTCAGGGCAAATGGAACATAAGCAAGTATGGGTATCAGTACACAAAGCGGCGCATATAATCCAAGCAGTGGAAAAAACCGTGATAAAGTCCATACGGTCACAGGATTGAACACCACCCCGAAAAGCATAAGGATCGGATATACTATCAGGTACTTCTCCCTCTCTCTGTCAGTAAAATACAGTATAACAAGGCTAAGGGCAAATAGCAGCATATAAGCCCCTTCTGTCTTGCTGTTCTGGAAGAATGTATACATTGTCTCCGTTACTGTGCCCATATACCCCCGACTACTCCTCTACAATCAACGCTGCATCATTCTGTGGTCTGTCACTTTTACCCGTGATGATACAACTTATATATGTAACGATTGCCGTGATCATTATAAGTACGGCTCCCCTTGCAACACTTGTAATGAATACGGATGCCGTAAGTACAAGCAGAAGCCTTAAAAGACTGCCGGCAGTCATCTTCCTGTCCCTGTAACCTGTGAATACCGCATATATCACATACGGAAGCATGACGGATGCAACAATCGTATCCCCTGCGTAGCCATTCCACATAAGCTTGGTCCCTATGGCCCTGTTAAAATAGTCTCCGCTCAGTATCAGGCCACCTAAGAAAATGCAGAATACAAAAAGCCTCTCTCTGATCCTCGTAAAGATGCTCATGAACAGAACACATGAGAAATATGTGCATATTATGGTCCGTATCGTACACATGATGTACAGGGCTATTATCTCGTCAAGGCCGAACACGCTGCATACACAGGCATAATACAACGGCAGTGTGATCACCTTCCTTGAATTGATGATCCCGTACACATATGCCCTTGAGGTCACGGGATTATATGTGTTGATCGTGCCGGTATCGATGGTTGTCCTCACCATGGGCAGCATAAAATCATCCCTCACATAATCTATGATCCCGACAGTCCTGATACAGATAAGCACTGCGACCACTATCATTATGCCAAGGAGAACGCCTTCTTCCTTCTTAAGCTTCTGTCTGTATCTTTCCTCCCTTGGTTCATCTCTTAATACCGTAAGTGAAAGTACGACAGCTATCGTAAAAAGGATTAGCACGGCTATCAGCATGATCTTATAACATACGATGATACCCTCAAGCTCCATCCCGAATATAAGATAAGCAGGCGAAAAGACCAGTCCCTGCAGTAAAAAAAGGAAAAAGAAACCTGTCAGATATATCTCAATCATCCCAATCCGACCGGTTTCTCGGTTTTTTGTCATTGTCTTCAATATATATCCAAGCATATAGGGCACAAAGAATATCTCTGCGATCCCAAGAACGCTCATTATACTAAATGATCGCATATATGATCCCCTGTTTAAACCCTTGCTGAGTCGATATTGTCCTTAAACCATTCGTATGCAAGCTTAACGCCCTCTTCAAGCTCGATCTTATGTGTCCAGCCAAGTTCATGCAGTTTGGTCACATCGGTAAGCTTTCTTGGAGTACCGTCAGGCATATCCTTATTCCACACTATATCACCCTCATAGCCCACAGTCTTCCTTACAAGCTCGGCAAGCTCGCGTATGGTAACTTCCTTACCTGTGCCGATATTGACATGGCTTAATCCCTGATAATGCTCCAAAAGGAAAACACATGCATCCGCCATATCATCGGAATACAGGAATTCCCTTAAAGGCGTACCGCTTCCCCATAACTCCACAAAAGGAGCTCCGTTGACCTTGGCTTCATGGAATTTCCTGATCATGGCAGGCATCACATGGCTTCCGGAAAGCTCATAATTGTCATAGGGTCCGTACAGGTTGGTCGGCATACAGCTTATGAAATCATCCCCATACTGCTGCTTGTAATAGCTGCACATCTTAAGTCCGGATATCTTGGCTATGGCATACGCCTCATTAGTGATCTCTAAGGGCCCGGTAAGAAGTGCATCCTCAGGGATCGGCTGCGGTGCCATTCTTGGATAGATACAGGTACTTCCTAAGAACAAGAGCTTTTTAACCTTATAATCATGGCAACATTTGATCACATTACACTGTATCTGCATATTCTGATATGCAAATTCCGCAGGCTCCGACTGATTGGCATTGATACCGCCTACCTTGGCTGCTGCTAGAACCACAACATCCGGTCTCTCAGCCTCAAAAAATTCCCTCACTGCCCTCTGGTCAGTCAGATCAAGCTCTGCATGAGTTCTTCCTATGATGTTATCGTAACCGCTTCTTTTAAGGGATCTGACAATGGCACTTCCCACAAGGCCTCTGTGACCCGCAACATATATCTTATCACCTTTTTTTAAATCAGACATTCTGTACACCTCTTTATCTAATTATACCGGGATATCTGCCCGCTACAAAACATAATACCACAATTCTTCCGTAGCCGCCATCATTGGCTTACTTTAATCGATATGATAGAAGCCGTCCGAGATATCATCTCCTCTTAGACCGAAATCATGTCGTTCTTCTACGGTCGAAGGAAACTTATAGTATCCTATCTGTCCGGAATCCTCAGCTACATAGAAGACACTGTCATCAACCGTATATTCAAAGGCGTCGCCGTCAATATAATCCTGTTGGTTGACATAATACGGTTCATCTGCTGTACGCATTATATCATATATAAGTCCCTTAGCCTTTAACCCTCCGATTAACAGGGCAAGTGTGATAAACGGTACGATCCGCAGTTTTTTCCCTGTACTGCTCTTGCCTATTATACATATCCTCCGCATCACATAACCCAGAGTAACGGTCGGAACCAGGATTATATACACGTAACCGTATCTGATAAGCGGTGCCTTAACAAACCACACTATAAGGCCAACGCACAGAACGCCCATAAGAGTAATAAGCCTCTTATCCCGCCCTGTTTTTAATGACCTTATCGCAAGGATCAGTATATATACCGCAGAGACAATAGAGCCTGCCAGCCATAGCTTCTCCATGGGAGAAAGCGCCTCTATATATCCGGGCAGCCAGTTAAAGGCAGTTACCCTGTCCCAATCCTCGGCTCTTGTGATACCGCGGCCCCACATTCCTATCTCTCTCGCATCATACTGCACCATACCCTTAGGAATTCTCCAATCAGGAGCTCCAAGGCTTACGAGCACGGAAGGATACAATATCCATCCCGATATTATATATCCCCTTATAAAATACGGAAGGGCTATCGCAAGTCCCGCCGCGATGCATATAAGTATACTTCGGATATCCTTTTGTCTTATCATATGCACTCCCGGAATGAAAGCCAGAAGTACAAGAGGGGCAAGGCTTAATTTGATAGTGACCGAATAAACCAACAGCAGACACAGGATGCCGTAGTATGCCACCTTAAGGTCTTCATCCGTCTCATCGGCTATATCAAGCCATATTATCACCACATCGAACAAAAGAAGCTGCGCGTAGTAGTCGGATGCAGGCGAGACCATCTCCGCATATATAAGTCCCAGATAGAAGATCAATCCAAGCCTTACATAATCGGATATCCTTATCCTCTCTGACATACCTCTGCCTAAGTCCACAGGATTACCGCTGTTACAGATACCTGCTGCCACAAAGGATGACAGAAGGGCAAAAAAGCCTGCGCTTGTATGAAGAGATCTGCCTAAATACCATTTGAACCCGTACAATGCATTAAGGGTAAAGATCGAGCTGTTATATCCGAATCTGCTCTGTATATTGGCAAGACCCGGCGTAACACCGAATTCCTCAACCCACCTTATTGCCTGAGCATGATACAGATTGGTATCAAAGTGCATATATCCTCTTGATGTGCCATAAGCCATAAGAAGTACAAGGATCACATATATAAAGCTCTTAACCGGTCTTGCACCCACCTCATGTCCTATATCCAAAGCCTTACCGATCCTGCTTCTGTCTGCATAGACCATCACAAGGCTTAAGAACATAAGTATATAGTCCGCCCACATTCCTACGCCTGTAAAAAGGCTTATGATCTGGGCATATACATTCACCGCACACAGTCCCACAAGGCATATCAGGACATTGGGATGTGACAGCACCTTAAGCCTTATAATAAAGGCATCATCTCCGGAAGCTGCGGCAGTCTTCACCTGCCTCCTGTCAGTAAGCATGCCTGTAAGCAGACTGCATATCTCAAAACCCGTCACATATGAAGTTATCCCTATGAATATCCAGCTTATCAGTACTTCTGCCATTTTACCGGTAATACCTTAATACTTAATCAGACGACAAAGGTACACTACCCCTGTCGTCTGTATGATATCGCTTATATTAACCTCTTACGGTCTCTTACCTTCCTTGTATTCAGCCGTACTTACACCTGCGATCGCACGCAGATCCGAATCCATCATCATGGCTACCAGCCCCTTAAAATCAGTCTTGCGCTTCCATCCAAGCATAGTCTCTGCCTTAGTACAATCACCCCAGAGGAATTCGACCTCTGCAGGACGATAGAACATAGGATTCACATCCACCAGCACTCTGCCTGTGGCATCATCAATACCCTTCTCGTCTATCCCCTCGCCTTCCCAGCGTATCTTAATTCCACATTCGGCAAAAGCCGCTTCCACAAATTCTCTTACAGTATGTGTCTCATTGGTAGCGAGGACAAAATCATCCGGCTTCTCCTGCTGTAAGATGAGCCACATTCCTTCCACATAGTCCCCTGCAAATCCCCAGTCTCTCTTGGCATTCATATTACCCAATGAGAGCTTTTCCTGCTTGCCGGCTAAGATATTGGCTATGGCAAGTGTGATCTTACGTGTCACGAAATTCTCTCCGCGCCTTGGCGACTCATGATTAAAGAGTATACCATTGCAGGCGAACATCTTATACGATTCCCTGTAATTGACAGTTATCCAGTATGAATAAAGCTTGGCCGCCCCATAAGGACTCTTGGGATAGAAAGGAGTCTTCTCACTCTGAGGCGCCGTCTCCGGTATTCCTCCGAAAAGCTCAGACGTGGATGCCTGATAATATCTGCAGGAACCGCCATAAAGTCTCAACGCCTCCAACAGCTTGATCGTGGATACTCCCGTCGCTTCTGCCGTATACTCCGGCACCTCAAAAGAAATTCCTACATGGGATTGTGCCGCCAGATTATATACCTCTGTAGGCTTTATCTCCGATACAAGCCTGATGAGTCCGCTTGAATCTGTCATATCCGCATAATGCAGGAAAAACTTGGTTCCGTTATACGGTCCTGCTATTATATGATCTATCCTCTCTGTATTCTGTGTACTGTGTCTTCTTATAAGACCATGTACCTCATATCCCTTATCCAGCAAAAATTCCGCAAGATATGATCCATCCTGTCCGGTGATACCGGTTATAAGCGCTATATCAGCCATCATCTACTCCTTATTATACTTATTATGTACCGTTCTTCTCTGTATGAGACCCCTTAGATACACGCACTAATAAAATAGCATATTTTACAGCATTTATCAATCACATCAGCCTTTGCCATTATCCGCAGTATAGCCTGACGGTGCGGCTTACAACATCATCCCAGTTGTACTTATCCGTTATATATACTGAGGCTTGAGCTTTAAGGGATTCAACCGTGGCTGCACCATCCGGATCATTGCACAGGTGCTTTAGCTTATCTGCCAGATCGTTCACATCGCCCTTCTTAAAAGTGATCCCTTTATCCTCAATTACATCCGCGCATTCCGATATATCTGATGTGAGACAGGCGTTGCCGTAGCTCATTGCTTCAAGAAGGCTTAAGGGCATTCCCTCAAGATCACTTGGAAGACAGTATATATATGCATTACTGTAGAGCTCTTCAAGAGTCGGCCCCTGTACAAAGCCGGTGAATACTATCCTGTCAGATATATCGCCGGATACAGATTCCTTAAGGCTTCTGTAATATTCATCCGTATCGGAGGAGCCTCCCGCTATCACAAGCTTTTTATCCGTATCAACTCTTCTGAATGCATCTATCAGATAATGTATGCCCTTTTCCGGCACTATCCTGCCAAGGTACAGTATATATCCGTCCTTTTTCAGCCCCCACCTGTCCCTTATTACATCGGCTTCCACACTTTTCGCTTCCTCTACGCCGTTAGGGATAAGCACCGTCCTTCGTCCGTAAAGCTCCATAAAATAATCCTGTACACTTTTGCTTAGGACTATTATCTCATCCGCATATTTAACTGCAGCCTGCTCGCCCTTCATGATATACCATGAAGCAAATCTCCCCCATTTCGCCCTCTTATGATCCAGTCCGTGTATCGTGACTATGACTCTCTTGCCGCAGGCCTTAAGGAATCCGCACATGATACAGGGCCCTTCCGCATGTATATGTACAACATCATATCTTCCAAGTCCCGTAGCAATGGAGGCAAAAACAGAAGAACTTGCCGCTGCCATTCCCTTCACATTAATGGTAGGAACCTTTTTGATCCTTACGCCCTTATATCTTCTATCGTCAGTCTCAAAAGCCCCGTCATCCGCGCTTTCATCCGACACATAAGAATCTGAAGAATCCATGATGTTAGAGTGCCTTATAAAATCACCGCCTCTGTTATAACAGGTCACTTTATGTCCAAGCCGTGACAGACGAACCGACAATTGCTCCACAACGATCTCGATTCCGCCCTCTCTTGACGGAATATGCTTGTGTCCGAACATGGCGATATTCATTTTTTTACTTTTTTCATCTGTCTTATTCATATTGTCGAACTGCTCTTTTTTATACATGGCCGGTATTGCACTTTGGTTTTATTCTATATGTTTTTATTCTATACGTTTTTATTCTATATGCTCCAATTCATACAGATCTGCATACTTAAGCTGCCTTATTATGGAGAGAGTTCTCTCTTCTCCGCCGAGCTCAAGCATATTCTTAAGTCTCTCCATGGCCTCATCACTCCTTGCGGAGTAGACATAGATACGATCCGCTGTCGCAATATCACTATCCGATATCTCATCCTTATTGTCGGCACTGATGAAAAAAATCCTGTCATACTGCATAAGCTCTGCGGCATCATCCCATATCATCCACTGATTATCAGGATTGTATATATACACTATTGTATCATCCTCATGCTCTGCTGCCCATTCACGGAACTTTGCATCTTCTTCATATAAGAACAGTACCTTGCCTCTGTACAGACCGTATATCTGTACAAAGCAGGCAGATATCATTATTATGCACAGGATCAGTTGCTCCGCACTTATCTTAGAGCCCTTCTTATCATCAGGGTTGCTTATGCCTTTAAGGTTAATGCCAATCCCAAGGACTATTAAGAGAATTATGAGTCCATACACAGGCATCTCATATCTTACGGCCTCCTCAGCATTAAGCAGGGCCGTCTTGAGTACAACAAGAAAATACCCTGCCGTTACAAAGCCGATAAGACCTATGCGGTGATCAAAGAACCTGCCCTCATCCTGTCTCTTACCCCTGCTCCTTCGATATCTCTGATACAGATAAAACATCAGTACCTCCAGTATCAACAGATAGAAGAAATCATATATGAGATACTCATTCAGCAGCCCTACGAAGAGTCCTGCCCTCTCCCTTAGATTGCCCATATCGAAGAAGGCAGCCGTAGCCTCCGTACCGCGATAACCTCTGAATATATGACGAAGCATCGAAGGATAATATATGACCGATGCTATAAGTCCTGTGATGATCGCAGCGGCATATCCCAAAGCATTGCGTATATCTGCATGATATACGGGCTTATCACCCACTGTACTACCTACCTTTTCTCTCGATGTATTGCCTGAAGGCGATATAAGCATATACAATGTCATATATGCCGCAGTGAAAAAGAGAAACACTATGTAATAATAATGAACCTGTGTTCCTATAAATGTCATGGCGATGATTCCGATCCCACAGAGTAATGTATTCCATCGCCTTTTCCTCTCATTATCCGCCTCTGCTCCCTTAAGCAAAGCATCTGTTCTATCAGACCGTATATTCTCCACATACCCTATGATCCTGAGATTAAAGTATATGGTCAACAGACATATAAATGTTAAAAGCACATACATCCGTATGAACATGACACCGCTTAAGACAGCCGGTGAAAAGCCATAAAGGAAAATGATAAAAGCAGTCAGTAGTTGACATAACTTATAATGCCTGTTATCATCTTTTTCTCCTAAAATACGCAGGTGCGGCTTGTTATATTGTTTACATAATATCTCATTGCATATCCCGATAAGTACCGGAAAACTAAGTAGCCAGAATATCAGATTGACTGTAAGTCCCTGCCACTTGGAGAAAACTCCCGGAGTAAGAGAACATACAGTATGAAGGATATAATAATAGAGAGGCGGATGTACATCATAGGTCTGCATGAGCTTAACCATACCATAGTTAAAGCCCTGCCCCCTAAGCACCTTGAATTCGTCCGATATCTCCGAGGTGTCCATCCATTCATTATCTGTAGGTATCAGTCCATAGGATACGTTGGAGGAATAATAAGAGTAGTATTCATCATAGTGGAATCCCTCCTTTTTCGTACAGAAATAAAATGCTGCAATAAATTGCAGCATTATAATAACCATAAGTATCACGGCATATGTGTACTTATTGGGCTCAGTCTTATATCTGTCGGATAAACCGGCAGTGTTCTTAAGCATATTCCTGTTATCATCCATCAATAGAACCTGTCACAGATAAGAAGTGCCAAATCATATATTAAGTCAGCACTGACAACCCAATCCCTTCATATATTCGGCAAGAGCATCATGCCAGTCTGCGAACTCATATCCGCCTACCATCCTTAGCATATAATTCTCAAGTACCGAGCTTAATGGTCTCGGAGCCGCAGCTCCGTACTCATCGGTACTGACTCTGATAACCTTGGTATCCTTGCCTGCAAGCCTGAATATCTCCTCGGCAAAATCCGCCCATGAGCATCGTCCCTCACAGGTAGCATGATAGGTACCATAATTGTGTGTAAATATGATGCTGTCTATTGCCTTAACAAGCTCTGCAGTCGAAGTTGGTGTACCGAACTGGTCGCTTACAACCTTTACTTCTTTATGATCCTCCGCAAGCTTAAGCATGGTTCCTACAAAATTCTTACCTTCCCCGTATAACCATGCGGTACGGAGAATGAAATATTTATGGCAGAACTGTCTGACAAAATCCTCTGCTCTGTTCTTTGTTATACCATATACAGTCTTGGGATTAGGCTCATCATACTCCATATAAGGCGTTGACTTGGTTCCGTCAAAGATATAGTCCGTCGAAATATGCACAAGTCTTGCATCCACACTCTGTGCGGCAATGGCAAGATTCCTTGCCCCTAAGGTATTAACCTTGAAGGCCAGATCCTTGTTGGTCTCACAGGCATCTACGGCAGTATAAGCCGCACAATTGATAATGGCATAGGGTCTCTCTCCCCTTGCAAGCTCAATTACCGCCTCTATATCAGTGATATCCAATTCATCAACATCTGTATTGATGAATTCCAATCCTCTCTTATCCGCATAGAACCTGTTAAGCTCTCTTCCCAACTGTCCGTTGCAGCCTGTTATGATTATCTTCTTCATTCGTATCTCCATTCCGAAGCGTTGATAAGGTGGATACCGGATCACTTATCCGGCAATGCCGTATTGAGTCCGTGACGCTCCTGCACAGACTGTCTTATGAACTGATATTATCCTATCATAATTAAGCTTTTGAAACAATCTCCCCGTTCCTCAAAATTCTTAAAATGATCGTATGATGCCGATGCCGGGGACAGGATTATCGCACCCTTATCCGTTATCTCTTCCGCTCTCTTTACTGCTGCTTTAAGGTCTTCCTCATAGTATGTATTCGGAAGAGTTGATATGACACCTGTGTCATATATCCTCCTGCCGGATGCATACATACATATGTAATTGTATTCCGGATGAGCGGGTATATAATCCGTAAGCTTAGTATAGTCTATCCCTCTATCCATTCCGCCAATAAGTACTGTTTTTGCCTCCGGTATACTTTCAAGCGAGCTGATTGCCGCTTCAGGAATAGTGGATATGGAATCATCATAATAAGTCACATCTCCTCTTCGTCCTGAGTATTCAAGCCTATGCGGAAGTCCCGGTGTCTCGGAAAGTACCCTTTTGACCTTATCCGGATCACATCCGAAGCATTCCGTGGCTATCCTGAATACGAATTCCGCATTGTAGCGGTTATGTGCACCGGGTATGAGCATCTCGTATTCTCCCACATCCTTCTGCCCGATGATCGTTGTATCTGCCAGAGTTTCGATCTTAGGAACATTCTCACCTGCGTAGAATATGTCTCCTGATATCTGATTGGCTGCTATATGAGCCTTAGCTTCGAAGTATCTGTCTACCGTATCATAATAATCAAGGTGTTCCTCATACAGATTAAGAAATACCGCTATATGTGGAGAAACGGTCAGATGCGCCAATTGATGGCAGCTCATCTCATATACGACTATAGTATCTTTTGTCACTTCCCCATAGCTGTCAAGACAAGGCTTACCTATATTACCAAGCAGAAGCACCGGTCTGTCCGTACACTTTGATAATACCGTATACAGGAGCATACTGGTGGTACTCTTACCCTTGGTACCGGTGATGCCTATGACTCGATCCCTGTACGCTTCAAGGAATAATTGCGTCTGAGAGGTGTACTTCGGATCATCCTCATCCATTCTGATACCTGGACTTTTGACTATCAGATCATACTTATCATCATCTATACCCACCCTGTCACCTTCGTATATGCTGACACTTGCAGGCTTTGCACATCTTTTAAGGAAGCTCTCCGTAGACTTCCCTTCCCTGCCGTATCCCCATATCAGTATTCTCTTATTTTCTATATCTCTCAATATGTCTTTCACTTTTTGCCGTTTTTACCCTGATTTCCTGAGCACATTTTTATAATACATAGGACTAAATCGTTTTTTTCATCACTTAGTCCTACATTTCTTGCCTGCCACATAGGACTGATCTATCTAATTCTTCATCTGGTCCTATATTTCTCACCTGTCAAATAGGACTGAACTATCTAATTCTTCATTTAGTCCTACATTTCTCACCTGTCAAATAGGACTGGTCTATCAAGTTCTCCATTTAGTCCTATATTTCTCGCTCGTCTCATAGGACTTGTCTATCTTATTTTCCATTTAGTCCTACATTTCTCGCTTATCTCATAGGACTGATCTATAAAATTCTTCATTTAGTCCTACATCTCTCACCTGTCACATAGGACTGATCTATCACGTTCTCCATCTAGTCCTACATTTCTCGCTTATCTCATAGGACTGATTTATAAAATTCTCCATTTAGTCCTACACATTAGTCCTCCACGGTCTGTGACATTATCTCATAACGGAGCATCTCCGCTAAGGATGCAGGCAGTGCATGTTCATCATTCCATTCCTTAAGCATGGCTTTAATATCATCATCCGCACTGTCTGCGCCGGTATTATCAAGGTAGTCTCCATATCTATCTGTCAGCAGACTTCTGCCACCCCGTGCTCTGTAATATCTCATTGCGGCCGTAGCCTCACGCCTTGTTCCCACACACTCGAAGGGCTTATTCTCATCTATACCGACCAGCTCTCTGAAATCCCTATCAAGACTTTCCTTATCAAGCAGCTTCTCTCCGAATATGTCCGTAAGCTCGCTTTCTGCCATAAAAGGTGAAAGTATGATATATACGAAGAGACACTTGGGACAATCACAGCACCATATACCCTGCTTACTTCCCACATTACAGCTTCTGAATACCTTATGATAATCCTTAAAGCTCGCAAAAAGGGCAGCTATCTGCATCTCAGTAAGCGGTCTGAGCATACTGAAATAGTGAATGTCCGAATCCGTGACATCACTCAGATATTCATTAAAATCTCTTTCAAATTCATAGCTTTTGGAATACTGGTGATTGACAAAAGAATCCCTGACTGTGCTTTCATTGGCACTGTTCTCATTGGATAGTACAATGTATTGTCTGCCCAGAATATATGATGCTATCACTGATGAAAAAGCAACTATTGCAGAAAAAGGGGTATGACCGTTCAGATACCCTTTGGCATTAAGCTCAAGCATCCTCTTATCCAACACCCTTTTCGCGGTATAGTCTCCGCTTTTATGCCCGCACACATCAATTACGGCTTTTGTTGTTGAATTGCCGTTCACGGAATAGGTCACTATGTCCTTACCCTTAAGAAGTTCAAGGCTTACAACCGAGTCCTTACCTCCCCCTACAGGAACCAGAAAACCTTCATAGCTTCCATCATCATGAAGCCTTTTTGATTCCTCTGAGCCTGTCCGACATACAATAAACTCACCATCAGGCTGTTTGGCTACCGCATCATCATTCAGTCTGTCGGACTGATCTGCAGGTGCCTTAATCCTCACAAGCTCTTCCTCTGACACCTCTATACCGTTACGGTACATGAATTCTCCAAGCCCGTTATATATAAGCTTCGACCACCATTTACACTGCTTATCGCTTAGAGAACGACACTCTACTCTGAATAGCTTAGGACATGTTATCTTATAATAGCTGATGCATTCCACCATACCAAGGTTAAAGATAAGCTCGTTAAGTATCCTGTCATTCTTAATATTGATATCCCGGCCGGATGCTTCGGATGGGCTACTGCTGCCAGAATCCAAAGCAGCTTTGGGAAAAGTCCATTTTGCATTGAAAGAGCTAAGACCCGGTATCTCGAATTCATATACCACGTGATATGCTCCGTCACGTTCATCTATGGAATAACCCTTATATATGAACTCACTGTATTCTTCTCTGAGTTTATCAAAGCTTTTTTTATCAGCCATTACACAATTCATCCCTTAACAGGTAGTATTATCGATTCTCCGACATTAATATACTCTCAGATCCATCCTTAGCATCATGCGGATCACTGTCCGCCTTCAGAATTATCATCCATACCGTCTGCTACAGCTTCGCCTTCCCCATTCTCTGTAGCTTCACCTTCATCTGTTCCCTCAGAGTTCTCTTCCTCGGCATATGGATCGATCTCATATCCTTCATAGAAGCCGTGTTCATTCATCCAGTCTACCCACAGATGATAGTGTTGTGCGGTTATATGCACACCATCCCTTGTTATATCGCTTCTTAAGTAACCTTCCTCATCCACAAGCGCCGGATTAACATCAAAGTAGAATATATCCTCACCATTGGCGTAGCAGGCTATCGCCACATTTTTATCATTAATATTGGCATTATTGGTCACATTGTCGGAATTGTCCCTCTCCTTGGTCACAAAGGTATTGCCTATGATAACAATCGGTGTCTCCGGCTGATATTCCCTTATGGTTGCCAGTATCTCACCGAATCTCTGACCGTAATCTGCCGTGTCCATACCGATCTCATTGATACCCAGCATAATGAATATCATCCTGTACGGACCTACCTCAAGAAGCTCCGGAAGAGTAGCATTCATACCGTTGATGACACTTAAGTTGGCCTCCATTATATTATATACACTTGTTCCGTTCTTATATGCAAAGAAGGCTTTGTTCCACCCTGAATAGGTTCCCAGACCGCCTATTCTTGAATCTCCTATAAAAAGACAATTCTCATAATAATCCGGATTGCCTATGTGCGTATAGTGATACTCACTTGTAATCGGTCTTACCCCCGGATTGGAATAATACCTTGATCTTGGTTCTCCCGTATCCCATGTGATGTACTTCACGGCTCCGCCACCCTCTATGTAATATGGGATTTCTCCGTACATCTCCATATATTCTTCATCGCTTATAATAACCTCTTCTTCCTCAGAGGACTCTTCCTCAACAGCATCCGAGGACGGTTCTTCAGCCATTATGTCGGTAGCCTCCTTAACAGCATCCGTCACAACAGGCGCCTCCTCAACCTTCTGTACAGGCTCCGGCTCCGGTTCCGGCTCATTAACCGGCCGCTCATCTAAAAGTACGGCAGCGAATACAGGATGTTCCCATGTAAGCTTCCATTCATATTCACCCATGGCGGACATAATGACGCCAAATGCCATCATACCCGTGATCGTCAGGCATATCATTATGAAAAGAGGGCATTTTGCGATCTTCTTTTTTTTCTTTTTTACCTTCTTATCAGCACTACCCATAATTTATAATACTCTTACCATGTTATTAATTATTCCGCACTTTACGCTGCCGGCCATCTCTGCCTGTGCTCACTTAAGAAATGCATCCGCCTTCTGTAGCTGATTATCTCAGCTCGCACTTAGAACTTAAAGTAGATAAACGGATTACCGCCGCTTAAAGCCGACTGATATACACTGTACCAGAACACTGCCAAAAGCATAAGCTTAACCAGAAAATTCTTATAATACTTCTTGAAAAACTTCATGGGATAAGGCGTACAGAACAATATACAGATGAGCAAAAGCCACCAGTACGTCTGCACCAGCTCCCACAGCATACTGAACCCGTATACCACCATTCCCTCCAAGGGCACACCGATCATTCTGAGAAGATATTCAGACAATTGTGTCACATCTGTTATATTGAATATCGTCCATGAAACCGGAATGAGCACTATCATATACAGATGACCCAGAACCTTGGTCTTCTCCATCCATTTCCCGTATGTAAGCTTCTCTAACATAAGGACTGCAAAAAGGAACAGACCCCATATGATAAAATTATATCCCGCTCCGTGCCATATGCCTGTAAGCAGCCATACCACCAGCATATTAAAGAGCATCCTTATCTTACTGCACCTGTTACCGCCAAGAGGTATATAGAGATAATCCTTGAACCACCTTCCGAGTGTCATATGCCAGTTACGCCAGAAGGAGGTCATGGTCTTAACGGAATAAGGCTCCGAGAAATTGACCGGAAGCTCAAATCCAAGCATCCAGCCGACACCCATTGCCATAAGCGAGTAACCGAAAAAATCAAAATATATCTCCATGGAATATGCCCATGCTCCAAGCCAAGCACTGGCAACATCCACTCCATAAGCCCCGACTCTCCAGATATCATTCCAAAGTGCAGCTATCTTATCAGCCAACAGCACCTTGTAACCAAGACCTATGATAAATGCCGTAACACCCTTCTCCAAAAGTCTGGGGCTTACACCCTTCTCCTGCTCAAGCCGCTCACTGACCTCCCCGTACCTTGTTATGGGACCTGACGTTATCTGCGGGAACATGGTCGAATATGCGGCAAAATGCAGCAGACTCACCTTTCGGGGAATATCCGCTCTGTATACATCCACAATGAAGGATATCATCTGGAAGGTATAGAAGCTTATTCCCAAAGGAAGGGCAAGCCCGATACTTCCCATATCCATCTTCAACACAGAGCCTGTCATCTCAAGTATGAAATCCAAGTATTTGAATATACACAGTATTCCAAGGTCATATATCAAGGCCGTAATAAGCCATATGGTAGCGGCAGGACTTTTAACCTTTGTTAAGGCTTCTTTTTCCTCCTTGTCCTCCGTCTCCGTCTCGATATCAAAATCTATTATATCTATGTCGGGATCATCATCCGTGTCGGATTCTTCTTCATCATCCTTAACCTGTCCACCTGCATATATCTTCTGTATCCTGCCCGCAATAAAGTAATTCACAAGTACCGATACCACCAGTAAAAGCACGTAAACAGGGCTGCCCAGTGCATAGAACACAAGGCTGCCTAAAAGCAAAACTATATTGCGAAACCTAGGCTTCGCAATATAGTATACTATCAAAAATATGGGCAAAAAATGAAATATAAAAGCTAATCCCGAAAAAACCATCTTAATCTTCTATCCGTCAGCTAATGGGATCTATCTTGAGGCCTTGCTGACTTCCAAAACCTTGGTCCTCATCTCATCTTCAATACGTGCAAGCTCCTTCTCCGCCTCGGCGCGCTTAACACGACCTTCCTGCTGGATCTTCATAACCTCATCCAAAGTATCGATAAGTGTCTGGTTGGTCTGGGTAAGAGTCTCAATATCAACGATACCTCTCTCACTCTCCCTTGCAGTATCAATGGATGCCATCTTAAGTGCCTCGGCATTCTTCTTAAGCAACTCATTGGTAGCATCTGTAACTTCTCGCTGTGCCTTAGCCGCATCCTGTGAATGCTCAAGTCCGATAGCGATGACCATCTGGCTCTTCCACAGAGGGATGGTATTAAGTATCGTAGACTGAATCTTCTCAGACATTACGGTATCATTAGACTGTATAAGTCTGATCTGGGGTGCCATCTGCATAGAGATATTACGTGTAAGCTCCAGATCATATATCTTCTTCTCAAAACGATCTATCATGGAAGAATAATCCTTGGCTGCCTGTGCATCCTCCGGAAGTCCCGTCTCCTCTGCCTTCTTCAAAAGCTTGGGAAGCTCTTCCTCTCTGGCAGTCTTAAGCTTATCCTTGCCTGCTAAGATATAGAGTGTAAGATCCTTGTAGTACTGCTGGTTAGTCTCATACATCTGATCCAACATGGCCACATCCTTCATGAGAGTTACCTGATGACCCTCCATGGCCTTAACTATACCGTTGATATTATTCTCGGCCTTGTCATACTTAGCCTTAAGAGCTGCTACCTTGCCTGTGCTCCTCTTAAAAAGTCCTTTAAGACCCTTAGCCTGCTCACCGGCATCAAAGCCTTTCAGCTCCGTTACCACTCCGGAAAGCATGTCTCCTATCTCTCCGAGATCCTTGGTCTTAACACTTGATAATGCGCTCTCTGAAAAATCCGCTATCTGCTTCTGTACTCCGGCGCCATACTGGAGCACCATCTGGCTGTCCATAATATCTATCTTCTCAGCATAAGCCTTGATCTTCTCCTGATCCTCTGCCGTAAGGTCAAGATCCTGTGCCTGAGTCTGTGCGGGTGCCGCTCCGGTAACTACACTTGCGGTCGCCTGTGTCTCTTCTGCCGTTAATACTGCCTCTTCTGCCATGTTCATTCCCTCCTTAAGAAACTCACCTTTATTCTTCCTTAGCCAATCCGTCCTGTCCTAGCATAGACTGGAGTACTCTCGCATCAGCCGTTACATCCCATACGGAATCCCTGAAAAGCTTGTTGAGAAGCTCTGAAAAAGCTCCGTTAATGGTATCTATCGTCTTCTCTATCTCATCCTTGGCCTTCACTATATCAGACCCCGGTTCGGCTACCTTGTCATACTCCGCATATGCTTCCACAAGCTTAAGCATCGTGGGAAGGTAATAATCCATAAGCTTATGGCAGTTCTTCATCTGATCCGGATGTTCCTTCACTCTGCCGAATATATCCTGAAGCAAGGATTCTGTCCTGTCAAGCTTTGCTGATATGGCTTCACCCGGTATCTCATCATTGAGCTCATGAAGCCTTACAATGACCTTGCTGCCTTCACTCATCATATCATTAAGCTCTCTAAGCTGTTCGGGAGTAAGAACGGACTCGGTATTGTCTATACCCTGTCTGGCAAGATTCTCCTCGGCTTCTTCTATCTGATGCTTCTTGCTCTCAAGGTACTGGTCATATACGGCCTTGGATGCCATAAATGTCGTCTCCTCCTCATCAAGAAAGCCTTCTGGGAAGAAATTCTCAGCCAAAACCTTCTTTATATCCCTAACCGCAGTCTTATGATTTCGTCCGGTTGCCGCCTCTATATCGCTAACGGATGTATACATCTTCTCTTTTACAAGTTCTTTGAGTCTTCTGGCGAACTTAAGCACCTTACGCTTGTTTATGGACTTATACAACGCCAGACCCCCGAAAAAGGCAAATACCAGTGAAACTACAAAGCCTCCGAGTTCAAATCCGGTTAAAAGAAACGCCAGAGCACCTATTACTCCGTAAAAGGTAAAATGGGCTCCTAAAATAATCCCAAGTATGGTGGACACTCCCCAATGATCATTAAACCTGACGGTTTTTGACGCACGCTTCACAGCCTGCGCACGTAGCTCCTTATTACGCTGTATCCTGGCTTCCTGCTCGTCATGATACCTCTTGGCGGTGGCACTTGCTGCCGCATTCTTCACACCTGTGTGTGCGCTGTTGGCTGCTGTGTACGCAGCGCGGCTTATCTGGTCGCCCACATCCCCGATGACCACATTCACCGATCTGGCAATGCTGTCGCTTAATCCCGTGAAATCTCCGCTGCTTAAGGCATCAAGCACAGAATTCTTGATCTGGTCGCCCAGTTCATTATATTTCTGACTGTTGTTACTACCTGCCATTATTATCTTTCCCCGAATATATACTATCCTTAAAGCTTAATCCGCACTATTATCTATGATACCACATATATGTCTGTTTGTACTATAGTAAAAGGATTAAATCATTTCATATTGATACGCGCCGCCTTCTCCTCTTCGGGATCGGGCTCCGGCAGCCCCTTAAGTTCCCTGAATATCTTCATGAATTCCTTACCTGTGATGGTCTCCTTCTCAATCAGGAACTCAGCTATCTTATCTAGCACCTCTCTGTTCTCGGATAAGAGTCTCTTGGCTTCCTCATAGCTCTCCGCAAGTATCTTCATGACTTCTTCATCCACCAGCGCCGCTGTTGACTCCGCACAATTAAGTGTTGCTTCTCCCGAAAGGTACTTACTCTCTACCGTTGCAAGTCCTATAAGCCCGAACTTTTTGCTCATACCATACTGAGTAACCATTGATTTGGCTATTCCTGTGGCTTTCTCTATATCATTGGAAGCTCCAGTAGTTACAGTATCAAATACTATCTCCTCGGCAGCTCTGCCTCCGAGCGTACTTACAAGCATGGCCTTAAGCTCTGCTTCCGTATTAAGGTACTTCTCTTCCTCCGGAACCTGCATCACATATCCCAAGGCTCCCATTGTTCTGGGCACTATGGTTATCTTCTGTACCGGCTCGGAGTTCTTCTGAAGAGCCGATATAAGCGCATGACCCACCTCATGATATGAGACAATCTTACGCTCCTCCTTAGACATGATCCTGTCCTTTTTCTCCTTGCCCACAAGAACCTGTTCCACGGCAACGAACATATCCTTCTGACTTACAAGCTCCCGACCCTCCTTAACAGCATTGATAGCAGCCTCGTTGATCATATTGGCAAGATCCGAGCCAACCGCTCCGCTCGTAGCAAGGGCAATCTCCTCGAAATCAACCGTCTCGTCCATCTTGACATCCTTGGCATGAACTTTAAGTATATTGATTCTGCCCTTTAGATCCGGCTTCTCAACCACGATACGTCTGTCAAATCTACCCGGACGCAGCAGGGCTTTATCAAGTATCTCCGGTCTGTTGGTGGCACCGAGCACAAGTATTCCTTTTGTCGTATCGAATCCGTCCATCTCGGACAGGAGCTGGTTAAGGGTCTGTTCCCGCTCCTCATTGCCTCCGCCGTATCTGCTGTCACGGCTTCTTCCTATGGCATCTATCTCATCTATGAATATGATACATGGAGCGGTCTTGGTTGCTTCTTTGAAAAGATCTCTTACTCTGCTGGCTCCGACTCCCACATATAATTCTATAAAATCCGAACCCGTAAGCGAAAAGAAGGGCACATGTGCCTCACCCGCAACAGCCTTGGCAAGAAGCGTCTTACCGGTACCGGGAGGTCCCACCAAAAGCGCACCCTTGGGAAGCTTGGCTCCTATCTGGGTATATTTTCCCGGATCATGCAAAAAGTCCACCACTTCCACAAGTGATTCCTTGGCCTCATCCTCACCGGCCACATCCGCGAAGGTGACACCCGTCTCCTTCTGCACATATACCTTGGCATTAGACTTACCTACGCCCATTATGCCTCCGCCGTTTTTGGACATATGTCTGTAGGCAAGGCTCATAAGCCCCCAAAGAAGGGCTATGGGCAGGATATAAGTAAGAAGTATCGATAGCAGCCAACCTGAATTATCCGGTATCTCATTATTGATCTCAACGCCGGCATCCAATAATCTCGCTGTCAGGGCATCGTTGCTTTCACTGATACCCGTGTAATATGTAATGACAGGATTGCTCACGCCAAATAATCCGAGTCCATTCTGACTGTTGGGTGAGCTGCTCTCCTTAGTCTTGGGCGTGATCTCGATCTTATCGGAATTAATATATACGCTCTGCACCATGTCACTGTCAAGCATCTTGACAAACTGGTCGTAAGATATCTCCTGACTTGTGGCTCCATTGACCGCCTTCATGAAATAACTCATAAAAAGCAATGTCACCAGACATGCGATCAGCAGGAAGAAAAGGCTCTGCTTCTTGGGCGAATTGCTGTTGTTGCTGCCGGGACTGTTACCTCCTCCCGGTCTCTGTCCTCCCGAACCGCCACCGGAATAACCATTATCTCCACCCTCATAGTTATTGATATTGTTATCCATGGTATCCTCCATTTATTCTCTGTGTATCAGTGTGTATCAGTGTGTATCAGTGTGTAACAATGTTTATCAGTGTTTGTGGTATTTTTTATTATTCTCCTCATACTTGGGTTCACATGTGAGTCTGAGTCCCAGTCTCTTAAATGTCTGCTCATCCACGCTCGACAGAAGAACGGATGAATGTGCTTCAAGTCCTCTTAGCTTGGGAAGCATCGTAAGGGCAAGCTCCGCATTCTTATCCGATGCAGCCGATATGGACAGGGCTATAAGTATCTCATCTGTATGAAGTCTGGGATTATGACTCCCAAGATACCCCGTCTTAAGTCTCTGTATAGGCTCTATTGCCTCAGGTGATACCAGATGCAGCTCATGGTCTATTCCGGCAAGCTCTTTAAGAGAGTTAAGCAGGACTGCGGCAGAGGCTCCCAGCAGATCTGTAGTCTTACCTGTTATCAGAGCCCCGTCCGGAAGCTCTATTGACGCTGCGGGATGTCCCGTCTTCTCTTCTCTTGCAAGGGCTGCTCCAACAACAGGTCTGTCCTCAGGAGACAGATATGCCTGCTTCATGATAAGCTCAAGCTTATATAAGTCTTCCTTGCAGTCCTTGCCGCGCTTCAGGTCGCACATGCACTGATAATAACGCCTTATTATCTCCTGCTCTGATGCCTGTCTGCACACATCATCATCTATAATGCAGTTACCTGCCATATTGACACCCATGTCAGTTGGTGACTTGTACGGACTCTCACCCAATATCTGTGTGAACATGGCATTGAGTACCGGGAATATCTCCACATCTCTGTTGTAATTGACCGTCGTCTCTCCGTATGCCTCAAGGTGGAACGGATCTATCATATTCACATCATTAAGGTCTGCGGTAGCCGCCTCATATGCCATATTGACCGGATGCTTAAGCGGAAGATTCCATATCGGGAATGTCTCGAACTTGGCATAGCCCGCCTTGATATTCCTCTTATGCTCATGATACAACTGTGACAGACATGTCGCCATCTTACCCGAACCCGGTCCCGGTGCCGTAACGACCACAAGAGGCCGATCCGTCTCTATATATTCATTCCTGCCGTAGCCGTCATCACTGACTATCCTTGCTACATCCGAGGGATATCCGGGAATCTTATAATGCTTGTATGATCTTATCCCAAGCTCTGTCAGCTTCTCAATGAACTGATCCGCTGCTGTCTGACCGCTGTACTTAGTGACACATATGCTTCCGACATACAGTCCTATCCCTTGGAATGCATCCACAAGCCTGAGTACATCCATATCATATGTGATACCATAGTCTCCTCTTACCTTACCTTCATCTATATCCTCGGCACTGACTGCTATGACTATCTCAGCCTGATCTCTTAACTGGAGCAGCATCTTAAGCTTACTGTCGGGTTCAAATCCCGGAAGTACTCTCGATGCATGAAAATCATCAAAAAGCTTACCTCCGAATTCAAGATACAGCTTACCCTCGAATTCGTCTATCCTTTCCCTAATGTGCTCCGACTGCATCTTCAGATACTTTTCATTATCAAATCCTATCTTCATATTCTATCCGCTCTTTCTCCCTGTCCAAACTTTGCTAATCGATATGCAGATGTATCACATCCCCTTCAAACCCCGCACCTGTGGTTATCTGAGTAAGCTCACCCGTAAGATTGCTCTTATTGTAAAAGTGTATGTGTCCGGATATGACAAGCTCGACAGGACTGTCCTTAGCCTTAACGATGTCTATGAACTGCGATGTTACCTCATTGGGTATGCAGGAATTATACCCTATAAGCACCCTGCTTCTGCCGTCATCATATGCTCCCCAAGCCTCTATGGACTTATCCATAAGCTCTCCGGCATATTCGGCATCCGGTTCTATCGGTACATGCGTACAGAGGATTACGGGCTTGCCTTCCCCGCACAGCTCCTTAAGCTTATCAAGAGCTCCTTCTGTGACCTGATTGTTATCGTCATCCGTCACCATAACGGTAAAGCCATCATATTCCCTGACCTGATACCCGTTCTTGGTATCACTTATCACTTCAAGCCTCGGAAGATATTCCTCATAGGCTCTATCCGTATAGTACTCATCACCATACTCAAAATCATGATTGCCCATTCCGTAGATATAATCAATGCCGGTTGCATCAACCTTCTCTTTCACATATTCAATGGATGCATACATCGCCGAATCAACTATATCTCCTCCGAGTATCAGAAGGTCAGGTGATATCTC
Source organism: Lachnospiraceae bacterium UBA3826 (assembly GCA_002393095.1). Classification (GTDB taxonomy): domain Bacteria; phylum Bacillota; class Clostridia; order Lachnospirales; family Lachnospiraceae; genus Colinaster. Next base: position 33,492 of record DGII01000165.1, read on the forward strand.
TTTAATGTAATTCATCTCCTCTGCGAACATCTCATCCGCATGAAGACCATCCGGAGATAAGAAGGCTCCATATCTGAGCATGGCTTTATCCGTCAACTCCTTATCCCTTTCATCAACAAGTGATATATGAGTATCTGCGATAAAAGCAAGGTCAAAGGGTTCATCGATACCCAGATGCAGCTCTTCCTCATGCACCCTTACATGGGCATATTCCGGTTCTGCACTGCCACAGCCCATACATAATAAAGATAAGGATATGCATACCCCGGTGCATATCCTCATTGATAATCTACTCATAGCAACACCTTTATCTGCCGCTTTTCCTGTCTTTTGCTGTAAGCTTTTCCGTCTCAACCTTATATATCATGAGTCTTAAAAGATATTCGGGCATCTTACGGTTGCCAAGCTCCCAGTCCTGAACAGTTCTGTAGGGAATACCGAAGTAATCAGCGAACTCTCTCCTGTTCATACCCGTATCTTCCCTTAATCTGATCAAAGTGTCTCTTAAATCCATAAATAACTCTCCGTACCCTTAAAGTCCACTACTTCTTGACTGTCCTATCTTACTACATCATACGCATCGGGGCAAGGGTTAAATTCTTAAAATCCTCTATACTTTATTAAAAATCGTCATCATCATCCGCTATCGGAAGCGAGAATATGAACTCCGTTCCCACGCCTTCCGTGGATATGACATTGATGTGTTCGTTATGGGCGTTTATTATCTCCTTGGTTATGGAAAGCCCCAGTCCCGTACCCTTTTTATCCTTGCCTCTGGACAGATCGGTCTTATAGAACCTGTCCCATATAAGCTTAAGGCTGTCCTTGGGAATGCCTATACCGTTATCCTTGACCGAGATGAATACCTTCTGATGCTTCTCCGTGGTCTCTATCTTGATATTGCCGTCCTGATGAGAGAACTTGATGGCATTGTCAAGGAGGTTATACAATACCTGCTGTATCTTACCCATATCCGCTTCCACCATAAGTTCTTCACCCGTAAGAACCATTTCAAGAGTTATATTCTTAGTGATTAGCTGAACCTCAGCGGAAGCCGCCGTATCTCTTATCACCTGATTGATATCAAATACCGATTTGTCAAGGACCACACCCCTGACATTGAGATTATTAAGAGTAAGCAGGGAATTGGTGAGCTTGGTAAGCCTCTCCGTCTCATTAAGAACTATACCCAGGTATTTCTCATGCATCTGCGGCGGGATGGTGCCGTCGATCATCGCTTCCAGATAGCCCTTGATGGATGTAAGCGGCGAACGAAAATCATGGGATACGTTGGCAACGAACTTCTTCTGATTATCCTCAGCCTTGCTTATCTCGCTCGCCATATACTGAAGAGCTGCTGCCAGATAGCCTATCTCATCATCCGAATCCACAGTAAATTCATAGTGCATATTACCTGATGCATACTGTACCGTGGCGTCCGTAATCCTCCTTATGGGTACATAGACAAATTCGGTGAAGAATATGAGTATTATCATGGACAGCAGGAATATCAGCACCATCAGGATATATGAGATGGACAACAGGCTCTCCTTGCTCTTATACAGCGAATTCATGGAGGTGTGTATCGCTACATAGCCCCTGACCTTGTAATCGGTAGTTATGGGGGCAAGCACCGACAACGTCTCTTCATCGAAGCTTCCGAAGAAATCTCCGGTGGTGTAATATGAGCCGCTCATAATTGTGGGGTCAAATCCGTCTATCACCACCTCATCATCAACGTTAAGGGGTCTTGATGAATCTATGACCATTCGCCCCGACGGATTGATGATCCATATGACCGAATCAAGGTATATATCTATGGCATCAAGCTGTCGCTTCACGGTATCCAGTCCGATATCATTGGTGTACAGGTCGGCTGCATAGGTATTGGCTATAAGTGTGGCCTCCTTATAGAGTGTCTCCGCCTTCTCCCTCTTAAGCTGCTCCATTGTCATATTGGATGCGAAGGTAGCAACCATGATGAAGCTGAACACACCGAATATCAAATAAGCGAATATGAATTTAAGATACAGTGTCTTACGCATATTCCTTCATCTATCCCATCGTCTCGAATTTATAGCCTATTCCCCATATGGTGGCTATGCGCCAGTGCTCATGATCGCCAAGCTTCTCACGAAGGCGCTTGATGTGCACATCAACGGTCCTTGTATCACCTATATACTCATATCCCCATATCTGATCGAGAAGCTGCTCTCTGGTGAATACATGATTGGGTGATGAAGCCAGGAAAAAGAGAAGCTCCAGCTCCTTAGGCGGCATATCCACGCTCTTACCCATATACACGACCGAATAATTGGTCTGGTTGATGGTAAGATCCGGATACTCCACACACTTGACCATAGGCTCCTCGCTTACCTCCGGAGCAGCCTTATATCTTCGAAGCACGGCCTTGACCCTTGCGACAAGCTCCTTGGTATCAAAGGGCTTCTCCATATAATCATCCGCTCCTAACTCAAGTCCGAGCACCTTATCGAACACCTCTCCCTTGGCAGAGAGCATGATTATTGGTATAGCGCTCTTAGCCCTGATCTCTCTGCACACCTGATATCCGTCTATGCCCGGAAGCATGAGATCAAGCAGTATGAGATTGGGGGCAAATGTATCGAACCCCGCTATCGCCGATTCTCCGTCTCCGTATATCTCGGTCTCAAAGCATTCCTTGGTAAGATACAGGCTTATGAGCTCCGCTATGTTGTTGTCATCGTCAACGATCATTATCTTTTGCTTTGTAGCCATACTTTGGTCTCCTTACTCCTTGAACGTCGCTATTGTGACACCCGCGTCACCTTCTCCGAATTCTCCCTGTCTGTAGCTGTCTATATACTTAGTCTTCCTTAATTTATTCTGAACCGCCTGTCTTAAGGCTCCGGTTCCTTTGCCATGTACTATCCTCACGCTCGGTATATGCGCAAGATATGCATCATCAAGATATTTATCAAGCTCATACAAAGCTTCATCCACAGTCTTGCCGAGGAGATTGATCTCCGATGTAACGCTTAATGACTTGCCGGCCTTGATCCTGCCCATACCGGAAGAATTCTTATTCACGGACTTATTCTTTTTCTTCGATATACCCGATCCGTCCGACTCTTCCTTAAGGATCGTAAGATCCGATATATTGCTCTTGGTACGCATGATACCGCACTGAATGAACAGATCCCCTTTATCATCCGGCAGACTGTTCACAGTACCCTTAAGTCCAAGCGATCTTATCTTGACATCCATGCCAAGCTTAAGCTCCGTTGCCTTAACGGGTCGGCCTGCGTCCGTATCGGCATTGTATGCCAGATGTGCATTATTATCCTTCTGTTTATTCCTTATCTTATCCCTTGCCTTCTCCAGATCCTTAATGGAAGCATCCGCTTTGGCATCATTGAACAGCCGTATAGTCTCATCTGCTACATCCTTGGCTTCCTTAAGTATCTCTGCCGCCTCTTCCCTTGCTTTTCTAAGTATCTCCTCACGGCTTATATCTATCTTATCTCTCTTGCGTTCAAGAGCATCCTGATGAGACTTGATCCGTGCCTTATAATCCGCTATCTCTTCGCGCTCTCTCTCAATAGTCCGCCTGCTGTCTTCAAGGTCGGATATAAGGTCTTCAAAGCTCTCCTTATCCTCCGTAATATGCGCCTTGGCTTCTTCTATTATATCATCTCTAAGTCCCAGACGCTTTGATATGGCGAATGCATTACTCTTACCCGGCACACCGATAAGCAGTCTGTATGTAGGAGAGAGGGTGGCTACATCGAATTCTTCACTGCCGTTCTCAACCTTGTCCGTAGTGAGAGCATACACCTTAAGCTCACTGTAATGTGTGGTCGCTATCGTTCTGATTCCCTGCCTGTGCAGATTATCAAGGATAGCTATTGCAAGTGCCGCTCCCTCTATGGGATCAGTTCCCGCACCAAGCTCGTCAAAAAGGCACAGACTGTCTTCACCCGCCGCCTTAAGGATTGCCACTATATTCTTCATATGTGATGAAAAAGTGGACAAACTCTGCTCTATGCTCTGCTCATCCCCTATATCGGCATATACCTTTTTAAAAACAGACAGTTCTGATCTGTCTCCTGCAGGAATGTGAAGTCCCGCCTGACCCATGAGTGTAAGCAGTCCCACTGTCTTAAGAGACACTGTCTTACCTCCGGTATTGGGTCCCGTAATTATAAGCAGATCGAAATCATCACCAAGCCTTATATCTACAGGAACGACCTTGTCCTTATCAAGCAGAGGATGCCTGCCTCTGCGGATATTGATCACATGCCTGTCATTGAATATGGGCTCGGTGGCATTCTGCGCAAGAGCCAGCCGTCCCTTGGCGAAGATAAAGTCAAGCTCTGTAAGGAGCCTCTGATCCTCTGAAATACTGCCGCTCTCCTCTGCCACAGACACGCTTAAGCCTGCAAGTATCTTCTCTATCTCCTTCTGTTCGTCAAGCTTAAGCTGCTTGATCTTATTGTTAAGTTCAACCACGGCCTGAGGCTCTATGAATACTGTGGAACCGGTAGCCGACTGATCGTGTATCATTCCCGGTATCTGGCTTCTGTACTCGGATTTGACCGGTATACAGTAGCGACCGTCTCTCTGTGTGATTACGGCATCCTGCAGATAGGTACGCAGGGAGCCGTTTATTATACCGTTAAGCTGCTTATGTATCCTTTCCCCGGACAGCGCTATCTCTCTCCTTATTGCCTTAAGTCCCGCAGACGCATCATCCGATATCTCATCCTCGGATGGTATGCATCTGTGAATATCCGCAGCAATATCATCATGACAGATCAGGTCTTCGAATCTTCCGGTCAATGAATCAGCCTTATCATCTTCAGCTTTTCTTGCACCATATGCTCTTACTCTGCTTACGTTATCCAGAAGATCCGCTATCTTAAGCAGCTCGCCTGAGGATAATGATACCCCTATCTCCAACGACTTAAGACTTCTTCCCACATCTCTGTTGCCCAAAAAGGATATACTGTCCCCTTTAAGCAGTCTTGAAAGCGCATCCTTAGTCTCTCTCTGAGCCCTTCGTATCTGTCCTATGTCCGACACCGGCTGCAGCGCCATGGCAAGCTCTCTTCCCGGAGCCGATGTAGCCTGCTTTGCAAGCATTGCGGTTATCTTATTGTATTCCAATACTGTAAGTACTTTTTGGTTCATATGGATATTTTATCAGAAATGCCAAAATATTTAAATATTACACCATTAATCCGTGATATACGGGTCTACCCATATCACCGGTCTAATGGCTCCGTTAGGTCTGTTCACCTCTTTCTCATCAGGCGATATATACCCATCTACCGTGACAACAGGTGCCGTATAGCTCTTCACACCGGATTCTCCTCTAAGCCACCACCACGAACTCCTATAGCCCTTCATATCCCAGTTATTATCCTTACTAAGATAGTTCTCGTTGACTCCGCTTACTCTGGCAGCATCGGTAATGGCAAGCTCTCTGGCCTCATCATCGGCAAAAAGCTCCTTCGCCTGTTTGACTGTAAGCAGACTTATAATATCTCCGTCCATGGGTATGACTGCTGCTATCTCATATCTGCTGAACATTGCAGTATATATATTGGAATTAAGCAATACTCTTATATCAGAATCCTCCCATGACACCTCTCTGTGAGTCCGGTTATATGAGCTTCCGGCTATACCTTTCTCGGATATGAGGCATACTTTATCATCCTCTTTTGCTATCACGACCCACGATAATCTTTCTTTACCGGGGAATGTATTGACCGTATTATAATGTCCCCACAATACCTTATCACCTATGTCGGCTTCCCGTATCGCCGCACATTCATCTCTGTATTCCTTTCCGGCAAGGAAGTATCGTCCAAAAGAAAAATACAGTACGCCCAACACCGCCGGTATCATCAGTACCATCACGGCTTTTCGAACGATATCCGCTCTTTTTCTCCTATTCTCTTCGGCTATCCTGCCTTCTAAGGTATCATGGTATACCTTCTTCTTTGCCAGCAGCATTATAAGGTGCTTAACAAGCCATTGTATACCGGGAGAGAGTATGGCTGTACAGACTATGCTGCATACTATCACAGCCGTAAGTCTTACAGTATCTCTCATCCTTATCCCGCCGAATATCTTCGTCACAAAATACCCGTGTATTAGGAATAATTCCATACTTATACCGCTTATGTACTTAAGTGCTCTGTTACCCAAGGTAAGCTTCATGTTCATTAAGAGCACAAGCATCGTCGTGACTAAGCAGGCAACGGATTGAGACAGCAAGGTGACGGCTTCGTCATATTTAATCTTAAACGAAACATGCTCGTGATAGTAACCGTATCTCTGCACGGCTACAACAGAGAGAAATACGGTGATCACACACATTACCGAAAAAAGCATAAGTAACAGTCTGTAATGCCTGTGGCTAAAGCCTGTGATCTTATCCTTAAATCTCGCATAAAGCATACCGAATA
>DGII01000120.1:0-4772 GCA_002393095.1 Lachnospiraceae bacterium UBA3826
CCAGCCAGTATGCTGCAGTTGAGGCGCTTAAGAACGGTGATGATGATGTGGCAGGAATGAGGGATGCGTATAATCAGAGAAGGCGCTTCCTTATGAATATCTTTAAGAAGATGGGACTTCCGTGCTTTGAGCCTTACGGAGCATTCTATATCTTCCCGTGTATCAAGGAATTCGGCTTAAGCAGTGACGAATTCGCCACTCGTCTACTTATGGAAGAGAAAGTGGCAGTAGTGCCGGGAACTGCTTTCGGAGACAGCGGCGAAGGGTTCTTAAGGATATCTTACGCATATTCTATGGAAGCTCTTAAGGAAGCTTTGGGAAGAATAGAGCACTTTGTGGATAATCTCAGAGGCACCGGAGCATAGAGACAATGAGTGAGAATTTGAGCAATACTGAATTTGGTAATATTCAGGAAAAGGTTAAGCAAAGACCGCTTAATCGTAAGAAGCTTTTAAGAAGGACAATTATCACCGCATCAATGGCGGTGATATTTGGTGTATTGGCGTGTATTACTTTTCTTGTTCTTGAGCCTGTATTCTCCAATATCCTGCATCCGGAAGAAGAACCGGAGCTTGTGGAGATACCCATGGATACCGATGAGATACTTCCGGAAGATATGATAATGGAAGAGGATCAGATAAAAGAGAGTCCTGTGCAGATAATCGAGCATACTACGGATGTGGACCCGATAGCTGTATACAGGGATCAATACATGGATCTGAACAAGGTTGCGGGACTGGTACAGAAGTCTGTTGTAAAGATCACAAGCGTAAGTCAGGACACCGACTGGTTCGATAATTACTATGAGAGCAAGAACAGTACACCGGGTCTGTATATAACGGATAATAATAAGGAGCTGCTTTTCCTATGCAGGACCGATGTTATTGAGAAAGCAGAGGTTATCAATGTTACTCTTAATGACAAGTCTATAGCTGAAGGTTATATTAAAGCGTCAGATCCCAACACCGGACTTTCAATAGTGGCGGTACCAATGGAAGGACTTGCACAGAGTATAACAGACAATATGAGTCCTGTGACGCTGGCCAATTCAAGAGTAAGCACCATTCTGGCAACGCCAATAATAGCCGTGGGGAGACCCTATGGCTCTTCAGAATCGGTAGGATATGGCATACTGACGAGCAAGGGAAGTTATGTCAACCTAACAGACCAGAATTATGAGCTTTTGACTACGGATATATACGGAAGCAGTGAAGCGACCGGTGTGATAGTCAATCTTAAGGGAGAGATCCTTGGAATCATCGATCAGAGTCATAATACGGCCGATATGAAAAATATCATAAGCGCCATTGGAATATCGGATATAAAGCGAACCATAGAGAGGATGTCCAATGGAAAGCCAAGAGCATACTTGGGAATTAACGGAACCGATGTGACAGAAGAGATCAATGCAGCAAGCGGAGTACCTGTAGGTGCCTTTGTGACAGGAATTGTGATGGATTCTCCTGCCATGAATGCCGGTATACAGAGCGGTGATGTAATCATAAGGATCGGAGACAAGCAGATAGAGAAATATGCCGATTTTACCGAATATATTGAGAGTGCCACGCCTGACAGTAATGTCAGCCTTGCGCTTATGAGGCAGTCGGGTGAAGAATACAGAGAGATTGAACTTGAAGTTACTTTGGAGGAAATGTCATGAGATACCTTAGAGACCTTACGGAAGGCAGCAGGGTAGGAGATATATATCTGATCAAGCAGAGAACCTCTGCTGTTACCAAGAACGGCAAGAGCTACCTGAATGTGATATTACAGGATAAGACAGGAACCATAGATGCCAAGGTATGGGACCCTAACAGTGCTGGGATAGAGGATTTCGACGAGAAGGATTATGTGGAGATAGTCGGGGATGTGAATTCTTTCAACGGCGCGCTTCAGGTAAGTGTCAAGCGTGTAAGAAAGGCTCACGAAGGAGAATACGATCCTTCCGATTATCTGCCTGTAAGCAGCAAGGATGTAGCGGCTATGTATAAGGAGCTTACAGATATAATCGATCGCACTGAGAATGTGTATCTTAAGAAGCTGCTCTGTGCCTTCTTCAAGGAGGATGAGAGCTTCATTGCCGGATTCAAGTTCTCATCTGCTGCCAAGATGGTGCATCATGCGTTCGTCGGAGGATTGCTTGAGCATACGTTGAGCGTGACTAAGAACTGCATCTTTTTTGCTGCACAGTATCCAAAGCTTGACAGGGATCTTCTGGTGACGGCTGCTATATGCCATGATATCGGCAAGGTAAAGGAATTGTCGGCATATCCGGATAATGATTACACGGATGACGGCTGCCTCCTGGGACATATTGTGATGGGAACTGAGATGATAGATGAGAAGATACGCGGTATCGAGGGATTTCCGCCTGTGCTTGCAAGCGAGCTTAAGCATTGCATACTGGCTCATCATGGCAAGTACGAGTTCGGTTCACCTAAGGTTCCGGCGCTCATAGAGGCGGTGGCTCTTAACTTCGCTGATGATCTGGATGCCAAGATGGAGACCTTCACGGAGCTACTTGATAAGAGTCAGAATCCCAAGGATTGGCAGGGCTTCAACAGACTTCTTGACAGCAATGTAAGGGGTACGAGGCTTGAGTAGAAGGGGAGAGTAGTGTGAAAAATATAATCGATATCATATTTTTCATACAGCGATGTTGTGCAAGAGAGTTGATCTCAACTCTCAGCCCAAATCGCCTTATCGCATCGGCGAATCTGAAATTCGCCTCGCAAGCCTCGTACAATGTGCTCGGCATGGAGGATTAATATGACATATGAAAAGGGTGATATTCTCACCATAGATATAACAGATATGGGTATTAACGGAGAGGGTATAGGCAAGATAAACGGCTATACCCTTTTTGTAAAAGATGCCGTGATAGGTGATAAGGTACGTGTAAGTATCATGAAGGCTAAGAAGAGCTATGCATATGCACATCTTGATGAGGTGATCGAAGCATCCCAAGACAGGGTTAAGCCCTTATGTCCTAAGGCTAAGGCATGTGGCGGATGCCAGCTTCAGGCGCTTGATTATAAAGCCCAGTTAAGCTATAAGCAGTCTAAGGTAAGGAATGATCTTATAAGGATAGGAGGATTTGACCCGGAATATGCTACATCTGTGCTTAAGCCCATAGTAGGCATGGAGAATCCCATAAGATACCGTGGCAAGTCTCAGTTCCCTATAGGAAGGGATAGGGAAGGACATATAGTGACAGGCTTCTATGCGGGACACAGTCACAATATCATACCTATAGACGACTGTGTCATAGGTGCCGAAGAATATGCGCAGATAATGGATAAAGTGGCAGAGCATATGAGGCGTTATGACATTGCGCCATATGATGAGGCATCAGGTACAGGACTCATAAGGCATGTTCTCGTGCGCAAGGGCTATAATACAGGTGAACTGATGGTATGTCTTATACTTAACAGGGGTCCGTCTTATGACGGTATGTATATTACAGGTCAGGGTGAGCTCATTAGGAGCTTATCATCTGTTGAAAACATGACATCTGTGTCAGTTAATCTCAACAGATCAAGGGACAATGTAATAATGGGTGAGCAGACACATACCATATGGGGGAAAGAGTGTATCGAAGACTGTCTTAGGATATCGGCGGATATAACAGATGATGATAGCTGTACATTATCTGACTTTAGTAAGGATATAGATGCAGGATGCGGTATTGATAGGCTTGATCGGGAGATCACTTACGAGATATCTCCAAGATCCTTCTATCAGGTCAATCCCATACAGACTGAGAAGCTGTATTCTCTGGCACTTAAATATGCAGGACTTACCGGAAGTGAGACAGTCTGGGATCTGTACTGTGGCATAGGAACCATCTCATTATTCCTAGCCGGAGCAGCAGGACATGTATTCGGAGTGGAGATAGTGCCTGAAGCAATAGAGGATGCAAAAAGGAATGCAGCAAAGAACGGCATAGATAATGCGGATTTTTATGTGGGTAAAGCTGAGGACATTGCGGTTAATGAAGATGCGGCCGGCAATTCTTCGGAAGCTTTGATAGATATGTCTTCTGATACGGACAAGATAATACTTCCCAAACCCGATGTGATAGTTGTAGATCCGCCTCGAAAGGGATGTGATACGGCTTTAATAGACACAATGCTGCGTGTAGAACCGAAGCGCATTGTATATGTAAGCTGCGATCCCGCTACTCTTTCCCGTGATCTTAAGCTTCTGTGTGATGGCGGCTATACCTTATCAGAGGCAACGCCTGTTGATATGTTTCCTCATACCGTACATGTGGAGACGGTAGTACTGCTGTCACGTAAAGATGCATAAGAGGCCGTAAAAGGCTTGAAATCAAGGGATTCCTGGATTTCTCTCAGATGGGAGATTTCCTGGAGTCCTTTTTTTATTGTTTTGACAGTAGTTCTGACCATTGGAAAACATCAGGGCGAGGCTGAATAACTATTGTCGGAGGGGTGGGAGACTATGGAACTATTGTCAAAAACACAGCTATTCATAGGTGGTAAACTGTGATAGACTAATAAACAAGAGGACAATATTATTGCGATTGATGATTAGTCTAACGGAGGAAGAAATGGCTATAGGCTCAAAAGTCAATGTCATTCCATCATATAAGAATAACCCTGGAGTGAAGAAAGTGGGGATCTATGCGAGGGTTAGCACAGCAAGAGTGGAACAGTTGCGCAGTCTTGCAGCTCAGGTTTCTGCTTTATCACAGTATACATATCAGAGAAACGATATGCTAATCAGGGACATTTATATAGATGTTGGAA
>DGII01000120.1:4819-5464 GCA_002393095.1 Lachnospiraceae bacterium UBA3826
CGCAAAAACAGGATCAAGCAGGAGAGAGTTTACACGACTGCTCGAGGATTGCAAGAATCGCAAGGTGAATTATGTGCTTGTAAAGAGCATGTCGCGCTTCGGAAGGGACACGATTGAAAGCATAGAATCAATTCGTCTGTTGCAAAAAGCTGGTGTGGCAATCTATTTCATGGTGGAAGAAAAAGAGATTACAAAAGATACTCCAGAATTTGATTTGTCAGTAAGAGCATCGATTATTCAATCTGAGAATGAGCATCGAAGCGAGAATATCAAAATTGGCTTAAGGCAAAAGGCTGAGCTTGGGACCAGTGGATTATACTCAAAACCATGCTATGGTTATGTGAAAGACGAAAGCGGGAACCTGGTTCCGGATGTTTACCAGTCTACCGTTGTTCAACATATATTTCAGCTGTATCTGGAGGGAAAGAGCGAGGCGGCGATCATAGAGGAATTAGCAGAACGGAATATCCCCACCTCCCGTGGCAAAGAACGATGGAGTAAGAAGGCGATTGAAACGGTGCTGACGAATGAAAAATATACAGGTAATGCTGTGATTCTGAAGTCCGATGGAAATAGGGAGGCCTTCTGTAAGCTCGATGCACATGAAGCAATCATCACACATGAGGTGTTTGACAAGGTGCAGGA
>DGII01000038.1 GCA_002393095.1 Lachnospiraceae bacterium UBA3826
GGGATGTTCTCATAGAATCCGCCGCCGGTTATATGGCTGCAGCCCTTGATAATAATCCCTGCATCTCTGACATTCTTAAGCGCCTTAACATATATCCTTGTCGGTCTTATGAGCGCTTCGCCCAATGTCTCGCCAAGTTCATCATAGTATGTATCAAGGCTCTCCTTCGTCATTTCGAATATCTTGCGTACAAGGGAGAAGCCGTTGCTGTGGACACCGCTTGATGCTATACCGACAAGCACATCTCCTTCACGTATATTCTCACCCGTGATCATATCCTTACGGTCTACCACACCTACCGTAAAGCCGGCCAGATCGTATTCATCCTCCGGCATAAGCCCCGGATGCTCGGCAGTCTCTCCGCCTATAAGCGCCGCATCCGATTGTCTGCAGCCCTCCGCTACTCCCTTGACTATGGATGCTATCTTCTCCGGAATATTCTTACCGCATGCAATATAATCAAGGAAAAAGAGAGGCTCTCCTCCGGCGCAGGCAACATCATTAACACACATTGCCACCGCATCTATCCCTATGGTATCATGCTTATCCATTATGAATGCCAGCTTGACCTTGGTACCGCAGCCATCGGTTCCCGACAAAAGAATCGGATCCTCCATCTCCTTAATCTTGGATAGTGAGAAGGCACCGGCGAATCCGCCCAGACCGCCTATTACCTCATCTCTTAAGGTGGTCTTCACATATTCCTTCATAAGCTCCACCGATCTGTATCCTGCTTCAATATCCACTCCGGCTGATTTGTAATTAAGCGCCATAACTCCTCCTATTTAACGTAATTCTTATATCCGGTCTCTTTAAGCTTCTTATCCTTTGCCACGACCTGTTCCTTAAGGGTGTTCTTATACTCCTTAAGCCTTGCACGTATCTCATCATCCGATATGGCGAGCATTCTGGCAGCCAGAAGTCCGGCATTGGCTCCGCCGCCGATAGCCACCGTAGCCACAGGTATACCCGATGGCATCTGCAATATTGAATACAGAGCATCCGTTCCGTTTAAGGCTCCGCCGCCCATAGGAACTCCGATGACCGGAAGCGGGAATATCGCCGCACACATTCCGGGCAGATGCGCTGCCATTCCGGCACCGGCTATAATAACCTTTATGCCCCTTTCTTCCGCGCCCTTCGCATATTCGAAGAATTCATCCGGCTCTCTGTGAGCCGAGATGATGTTCATCTCATATCCTATTCCGAATTCTTCCAGTATATCCGCTGCCTTGGCCATAACAGGCATGTCCGAATCACTGCCCATGACAATGCTTACCATAATCTTCTTATCCATTACCTTAACTCTGCCTTTCTGACTTTACAGTTCATCAAGAGGTACATTGAGCTCCTCCGTTCCCTCCAGGACGAATCTGCCGTCCTTTATTATATCACTGATCTCTCCGGATTCCGTTACCGCATACAGCCTTTTTAATTCATCATAGGGTATGGTTATATCGGTATGACATCCGTAATATGCCTTAAGAGGATCGCTTTTTCTTGCTGCCGATATGCTGTTCTCCCTTGCCACAATTGCCTTGCCGTCAGGATTATATGTGACCATATCCTCCTCATGTGAGTAGCAGGTATCACCCATGGCAAAATGCGGCCCCGTCTTCTCGGCTATAAGTATCGGCATCACACTCCATAAAGCATACCTTTTGATCATGGCATATGCCGTTGTATTGGTGCCGATGGCAAATTCTCCCATCGGAAGGGAATCATGTGAGAACAGCAGGTACTTCTTCATGTACTCATCATTATCCTTTTTATCCGGATAATTACCCAGACTGTAATCCGCTATCATCCCATCCTTGATCCTAAGCTTAAGATCTATGAAGGGCATCTCATTAAGATATACCTTCTTGACATGCAGCAGCCCTTCCGTTCCCTTAAGTACGGGCGATGTGAACACCTCTCCCACCGGAATGTTGACATCCGCCACACAGTTCTCAAAGCTCGTCTCCTTATCGGGGTCCTTAAGCTTCCACAGCTTGACCTTAAGATCGGTCTCATTGCCGTTGTCCCCAAGTATCCGGACATGATCCGCTTTATCAAGGACATCTATCATCTTCTGCTGTATATCCCTGTACTTCTCATATCCCAGTGTATTAAGCTTAAGCGTCTCATTAAAGACAGCCTCAAAATCATCTCCTATGGCCGGTATCGGGAAGGCTATTATGGTGAAGCTTCTCTCTTCGCCCTTAACATACTCATTCAGTATATCCACAGCCTTAACCGTATATTCACTGCTTAGCCTGCAAAATGCCTCATCCGGTCTTACCGCACTTTCCTTTATTGAAAGCACTTCAGACTTTTCTCCGAAGCTCTCTATAACTGCCGGTCCGCCATAGCCTCCCGCCTCTGTCTTATATTCCTCCAAAGCATTCCTGTAGCACATAAGTCTGTGCTCCATAAGCCTTCTGTCATAGTAAAGCGCCCTGTCATTCTCATGATCCGCTTCGAACTGCCTGTTGACCACAGTGGAATAATACCCTGTCTTATTGAGCTTTCTGCCTGCCACGAAGCTTACTTCGCTTCGTCTTAAGCTTACATCAAGCCCCGCCTCTTTAAAAAGCTTAACAGCCTTCCTTACAACTCTCTCGAATCCGATAAAGTATCTTATCTCAACCAGATTCTTAAGCGTCACATCCTTGCCTGTTACCTCAAAGCCCTTAATATATCCGTTCACATAGACAGATGCCATAAGCTCTATCTTCTCTTCGCTAAGAGAAGCCAGATATCCGGATACCTTTATCTCATTATCACCTATATATTCACCGTAATCATACAGATAATCCGTATTGCTTAAATCAGCTTCGGCTATTATCCGTCCTGCCGCCTTATTATCCCTGCCATAGAGATTACCGGCGCTGTTAAGTGCCATCTGCATGGAATAATCGAAGGCATAATCCTTAAGTATGGCGCCAAGTCTCGCTGCCGTATCCTCTCCGGCTTCATTCTCCTCCGTAAGAGACATGCATACCGCCCCGTATATCTCAAGATAAAGACTTAACCTTATGACCAGCGCTTCCCTGTCCTTATCGAAAGCATAGCCTATGGCAGAGAACAGCTCCGCATATACGGCGGATAAGACTCTTCCCATATCCGTTCCGAAGACCGAGACCGCCTTATCGGGATTAAGGAAGCTGTCATCATAGTTCTCTGCTACATGTCTGTACAGATTATCGAGCAGCGGCTTCTTATCCCGCGCTGCAAGGGTGTAGTACCTTCCTGTCACAAGCTCCTCATACAGATTAATAACATCTGTTATGAACCCGCCGACTTCCTTGAAATAGCCGCAGTATATGCCACAATCCCCGATCTCGTCCGCAGTCTTTAATATTCTGTTTTTTAATAGATCATATATAAGCTCCGGCATAAAGTATTCCGCTTATTCCAATCACAGAAAGTATATTGAGTATTATCCCGATATAGGCAAATGCATAGAACCTCTCGGATTCCTGCCTGCCTATCAGTCCAAGTATTATCCCGGTAAATGAAAAAACAAGTATGAGCACACATGAGGCTGCATAACGCAGAGGAGCCTGTCCGCCTCTGTCATATGTATTATATATGGCATAGACTATTGATGCCAAGTCCAAAATGCCCAATAATGTAGACATTATTCCTTTATTTGTATGCTGTTTATCCGTATATATGTACTTGCGCTTAAGCATTTGCTCCGTACTCCGCATAATACGCATCTATCCGCGCTTTGATATCGTCATCGATGATGACTCCGCACCTTGTCTCTCTTCCGTACAGATACTCCGTCACCTCGGCCATATTGACTATGGCATTGGTCTCAAAGCCGTAGAGCTTCTTGATCTCCTTAAGGGCACTTTCATCCGACTTACCCTTCTCCATTCTGTCTAAGGATACCATAAGTCCGAGGATATTAACATCTCCAACGCCCTTGATTATGGGCACTGTCTCCTCCATAGACTTTCCTGAGGTTGTAACATCCTCGATTATGACCACTCTGTCTCCGGGCTTTATCACACTTCCTAAGAAAATGCCCACATCTCCGTGATCCTTTATCTCCTTACGGTTGGAGCTGTAGCTTATATTCTTATTATATAGCCTGTTATATGCCATTACGGTAGCTACGCTTAACGGAATTCCCTTATACGCCGGTCCGAAGAGCACATCAAAATCATCTCCGTAGGCCTCATGAATGGCTCTGGCATAATACTCTCCGAGCCTGCTTAATGCCTCTCCCGTCACATATGCTCCGGCATTCATGAAAAAGGGAGACTTCCTGCCGCTTTTTAATGTAAAATCCCCGAACTTAAGTACATTCTGTTCGACCATAAATTCAATGAATTCCTGCTTGTATTCTGTAATATCGCTCATATTTTTCACTCCGATCCTCCGTCAACCTCGATGTCCGTTAATCCTTCATGGCTATCGCCGCGGCGATATCCTCCTTCATATCCTTTACCGCCTTAAGCGCGGCATCCGCGAAGCCTTCCTCCTTATAGCCTGCGTATTTTTCATTCTGATACGCTCCGATTATACCTCTTGAGGAATTGATTATAGCACCGAGTCCGTCCTTGTCGAAGAAGTACTTAAGGTCGCTTCCTTTGCCGCCCTGCGCTCCGTAGCCCGGTACAAGTATATAGCTTTTTTTCATTATCTTCCTTAATGCCTTACCCTGCTCAGGGTACGTGGCACCCACAACTGCACCTATATAGCTGTATTCATCACCCATAAGCTCCTCGGCATAGGCGGCCACATTCTCACCTACCAGCTCATATAAGGGGCGTCCGTCCACATTCCTGTCCTGATACTCGCCGCTGCTGGGGTTAGAAGTCTTGACAAGTACGAATATACCCTTCTTATACTCCTTGCAGACATCGATAAAGGGCTTGATACCGTCTGCTCCAAGATATGGATTGACCGTTGCGAAATCCTCATCAAAGGGAGCGATATACGTATCTCCTATCTTAACCCTGCCAAGATGGGCATCCGCATAAGCCGCCGATGTGGAGCCGATATCTCCTCTCTTGACATCACCTATCACCACAAGTCCTTTTTCCTTGCAGTACTTTATGGTCTTCTCAAAGGCGCCAAGCCCCGGAAGTCCGAATCTCTCATACATTGCCACCTGCGGCTTGACCGCAGGGATATGCTCATACAGGGCATCTATCAGGCCCTTGTTGTATTCCCATATGGCATCTGCCATTGCCTCAAGCGACTCGCCTTTTTCTTTGATATGCTTCCTGATTATATAATCAGGAATTAACTTCTCTGTCGGGTCCAGACCCACGACTATAGGTGCGTTCTTCTTCTTTATCTCTGCTACAAGTTTATTGATCATACTATTCTCACTAACCTCCGGCTCTCTTCATGTATAACGGCAAAGGGGCTAAAGGTAGATTGCCCTTAGCCCTGTTATTGTGTACTCTGTTTAATTACGGGTGGTAGTCATTAAGCTCATCTTATACGACCGCCATGCTTCGCTCATTGGCGTATTTTTTGATATTGCCCGCTCCGACGTACTTGGTGTACTTTCCGCCGTCCACCACCACAAGGGTAGGTGCCTGCATTATCTGATATCTTGCGGATAACTCCATATTCTCTTCCGCATCTATGAGTATATAATTCTCATTTTTCAGATATTCCTTGGCCAGCTTGCAGTTGGGACATGTCTTGGTGGTGAAGAGATACTTCACATCCTGAGGCGACTCAACATCCACCTTCACATCACTGTCATAATCCGAAAGCGTGACAACCGTGCTTATCGGTCTCTTCATGCTGGAATTGGCGATATCATACTCTGTTCTGTTGGCATATTCCTGAAGCTTGCCGTCATTCCAGTTCTGAACAGGTCTATAATAGCCGGTTATACGGCTGTATACTTCGGTAGGCGCTCCGCAGTGAGGACATACATTCTGCTCACCCGACAGATAGCCATGCTCCTTGCATATAGAATATGTGGGCGACAATGTAAAATACGGAAGCTTGTAATTCTCGGCTATGGTACGTACAAGTCCCGCAGCCGACTTCCAATCGGGAAGCTTCTCTCCAAGAAATGCATGGAATACGGTTCCCGATGTATATAATGTCTGAAGCTCATCCTGTATATCAAGCGCATCGAATATATCCGTAGTATAATCCACAGGCAGATGCGATGAATTCGTATAATAAGGTGTATCTCCGGGCTTGCCTGCCGTCTTGATCGAAGGCCACTGCTTCCTGTCATGCTTGGCAAGTCTGTATGAAGTGCTCTCTGCGGGTGTCGCTTCAAGATTGTACAGATCACCGTACTGCTCCTGATAGTCTGACAGACGGTTCCTCATATGATTAA
>DGII01000117.1 GCA_002393095.1 Lachnospiraceae bacterium UBA3826
TATCCCCATGATCCGTCAAAGGGATATTCCGCTATTCCCATAAGCTCCACATGGGTATACCTCATCTCACGCAGATACTCAACCATTCTGTCCGCGAATTCCCTGTATGTATAGAAGCCATCATCGCCCGTGGGATGCTTCATCCATGAGCCTATGTGACACTCATAGATAGCAAGCGGCTCTTTGTTCATGTCTTTGCCGGCTCTTGCCTTCATCCATGCCGAGTCCGTCCACTTGATGGAACCTATATCCGCTATCCTTGATGCGGTTCCCGGTCTTACCTCCGCACTGTTGGCATAAGGATCGGCCTTATAGAGCTTTCTTCCGTCAGGAGTAACGATTAAGAACTTATATAATTCTCCTGTCTTGATCCCCGGAAAAAATCCTGCGAATATTCCTCCGGGACCTAAACGTCTTAACTCATGAGACTCCTCATTCCAGTCATTGAAGGTACCCGTCACATACACGCGCGCTGCGTTCGGCGCCCATACCCCGAAGAAGATTCCTTCTTCCCCGTTCTCACATGAGGGATGTGCACCAAGCTTTTTATATATATCATAGTGCGTACCCTGAGCGAATACATACTCGTCCGCTTCCGATATGAATACCTGCTCTCTCTTCTTAACTGCCAATTTGCTGCCTCCTGTTACATCTGCCTAGCTGTTCACCGTTGCCCCTTAGTGCTTACGCTATGAAGTCTCTCTCCTTAAGGATTATCATATCCTCGGAATCATATCTTTTACCGAATAGTATCTCCGTGAAGTGCTTCGGTGAGAATCTTGTGGCATGATCTATTGCTTCATCTATGAGTTCTCTTACATCCGTTACCGTGACGATATGATCGGATGTCTGCATCTCATCTATTCTGGTATGAAGTGCCAGTATGCCCATCTCATCTATCGAGAATTCGTTCTTCTCCGCATACTTCTTACCGTAAGCAACAAGCGCATCATCACTAAGCTCCTCTATCTCGATATGTACGCCGAACATCTGCTTTAACTCTTCGTCATTACCGAGTATCCTGTTGATAGCCTTCCTTGAGTCCTGCATCACCACAAGGATACCGAGATTCTCCTGATTGAGCGCTTTCTTAAGCTTCTCTGCTGTCGCATCGGACATATCTCCGGCCTTCTCGATTATCATGCCGCCGCCCTTAAGCTTCTCGATCAGAGCATCCATATCCTTCTCGTTAAGAGCACTACCCGATACTTTACCTATTTTACCAGAAAAATTGCTATCCGTCATCTTCGCGTACTGTACCACGTTCTTAGCCAGATCTACGGATTCTTCTCCTGTCTCTCCCGTCACACATACATTGCCCACATATGAAGCCAGACTGATTGAATCAAGTGCCTTAAGGAGCTCTCTTTTACCCTTCTTGGTCTGTACGAAGCTTCCGAACAGAGCGTTCTCTTCATCCGTCATGGTTCTCTCATCGGCTTCATTCTCACCCTCGGTCTCTGCTTCTTCCTCGGCTGCTGCTATGTGCTCGGCCTCTATTGCAGCTTCTTCGGGATCTTCTTCGTTCTCCTCTGACTTATCATCCGGCTCATCTGCTGTTACCGCTTTATTCTCCAAGGACTCCTGTGCAGCTTCCTCCGATACCTCCTCTGTCTCTTCCTCTTCTGCCTCCGGAATCGTATTAGCTGTACTATCCGTTTCCTCCGTATCCTCTGCCTCGTCCTTCGTCTCTTCTATCTCGGTAAGCTCTTCCACCTCCGGAAGCTCATCCTCGGCATCTGCGGCGAATGCTGCCTCCATCGCCTTATCGGTATCGGCATCGCTCTCTGCTTCTGCTGCGGCCTCCTCCGTAAGCTTCTCCAAAAGTCCCTCTTTGGTCTGTGTATCAAAATCCGCCAGCAGATTATCCGTATGCTGTGCGACAAGTCTGTCTATCTTCTCCTCGCGTCTTATATCTCTCTGCTTCTTACTGTCTTCCCAGTCATTCAGATAGCCTTCTATGTCTATCTGTCCGGTTATCTGCTTCTCGACAGGATTCTCATCCGGAACTACCAGACTTATCTGCCCGTCATATTCCTGAGCGAGCATCTTCTGCATGGATCTGGGAGGGTTGTCCTGATTGCCCGAAGACCTGCTCTTATCGCTTATGGTCGCGTTCTTAAGGTCTTCCCTTGCTTTCTGCTGCCCGTTGATAGCGTTCTCTATCGCATATGCAACCTTCTCGTCTATGAGCTTCATAAGCTCTTCTTTGGATACCTTCTGTGTATCAATGGATTCAAGAGCTGCCGTGGCGCTTGCCTTGATGCGCTCCTTTTCCTTCGGATCATAGATTATGGTATCTTCGGTCACAGGCTCATCCGGGAAGACTATCTCCTCCATCTCTCCCGTATCCTGCATCATGGGAGCTAATATGGTCTCGGTGATACCGCCCGGCTTCTTAGCCTCTTCCTCTTCCTCTTTATCGTCATCCTCTTCGGAATTATCCTCCGCCTTATTCGCTTCAGCCCTGTTAAGCTCCTTAACAGGCATTATCTTGGTCTCATCTTCATACACCTCTTCCGCTGCCTGTAAGGTATCCCCCTTATCATCTCCATTGGATTCTTCTGCCGCAAGGGTTCCCTTGATGCTTTCCTCAAGGGCTCTCTGGATATTGATGGTACTGTACTGTCCCACATCCACAGTCTTAACTAACTCTTGAAGCGGCTCCTGTTCCGGCTCTTTGATCTCCTCCGGCTCCGCAGGAGCTTCCTGCTCCCCGGCTTCCTCAGATATCTCCGTATCTTTTACTTCCTCTTCGGTCATCATCTCTTCCGTGACCGATTCCTTATACTTCTCCACTTCCTCATCCGAGAAGCTGCTCACATTCTCATCCGGCGCAAGTATATTCTTATACAGAGCCTCCTGTGAGCCCGTAAGCTGCTGATGCAGCATCTTAAGCTCCATGGCCTTCTTGACGTACTTACCTTCCCTGAACCAAAGGATAAGCTCGTCACATTCCTCTACGCATTTGGTAGTGAGCCCTATCCTGTGATACAGAAGCGCCAGCTCATAGCACCACTTGGGCAGAGGCTCTCTCTTCTTAAGCTCCTCAAGAACCTGTATCCTCTCCTCAAGACTGACATCCTGTGCTTCATATATCTTATACAGAAGGATGAACTTCTGATTGCTTGTGGGTGCCATCTGCACATATCTCTTATAATACTCTGTGGCTCCTACCACATCTCCCATCTTAATACAGATCTCGCACAATGAGTATACTATGCTCTTATTGGTAGGCAGCTTCTCATATGCCCTCTCCAAGATTACCTTGGCATCCTCATATCTTCTGTTCACCTTATACAGATCACTTATCTTACAGAGTGTCTTGACCGACCTTACTCTTGTCCAGTCAATCGTATCGGCTATCTCCACAGCCTTCACGAAATCTCTCTTCTCCATAAGATCATTGATCTCTTCATTGCGCAGATTGTACTCGTACTTATCCACGGTCTCCACCTCTTTGCTTCTGATTAATAAATATTTTCCCACTATCCCATTTAGTCTATCATAGCGTTATATAAAATACAAGTTAAAGTACACCTTTATCATTATATATACCATATATTGTGTTGTGTCCGCAGCCTGTCTGTTCATACTCTCTGCGTATGCAGGGCATAAAAAAGAGACGATCCGTCTGATCGCCTCTTCTGTATCATTATCAATATCCTGCTGTATCCTGCGTGCTAACTCACGCTTTCAATTATATAATCCCTGACCCGGTCCTTCTCTATACCAAGGGCTATACCCAATTCTCCGTATAGTATATCCTCAGCCGCGTGAAAAAATCTCTCATCTGTGCTTGTAGCCTTCTTGCCTCCGGCCAGCCGCTCTTCCTTCCTGTGATGCAGAGAGATTATCATATTGCACAGCTCTCTGCAATCCGCAGTCCTTAAGATGTCCGTGAATATCCTGTCTCTCTCCTTGTCATCCTTGATCCAGTTGGGCTCGATATTCTTAATGTCGGCTATAAGCTCCTTGGCTTCCTTCTTGGTAAGTATCTTACGCAAAGCCTTAGTATCGTTGTCTACCGGAGTGAATATCGTGCTTCCCCTTAGATAGACCTGCGACATGGTATAGTACTGCCTGTCCTTAGACACACCGGGCATATCTATAGGCCCCACGCTCTTGATCTGACACACGCCTTTGTTACCATATACTACATATTCGCCGACTTTGAACATTCCGTATCCTTTCGTAAAATTATCTATAGTGCCTTAAAATCATGTCACCCTTATATTTTACCAAAGATTTGTCCGTTTTGTAAGTCGAAAAATGAATAATACTGCGTAATAGTGCGCTTTTGATTCCTATTGGAACAAATCTTTGATCTCGGATAATCCTTCGGGTGTACTCTCTCCCGGTCTCCATCCTATTACCTGTCCGTCCCCCTCATATCTGGGGATGAGGTGAATATGGAAGTGGAAGACCGTCTGTCCCGCAATCTCATTGTTGTTCTGTACGATATTGAACCCGTCTGCCTTAAGCTTGTCAGTCATGACCTGTGCCATCCTGCCTGCCAGCTTGAAAGCTTCTCCGACCTTATCTTCAGGCATCTCATATATATTCCTGTAATGCTGCTTGGGCAATATGAGCGCATGTCCTCTGGTCGCAGGGCTCATATCCAGTATTACCTTATGATCGTCATCCTCATAGATAGCATTCGTCGGTATATCCCCTCCCGCTATCTTGCAGAATATGCAGTTATCATCTCGCATGGTCTTGTCCTCTCTTCTGTACTTATCCTTAACTCTGTATATCTATTTCATGAAATCAAAAAGCTCGTCCAGAGTCCTTAACATCCCGAACTCTCCCTTGGTCTTCATGCTTCCGCTCATGAAAGCTCGCTGGAATGTGATGTGTCCCGCAGTAATATCATTCATAGTGCTCTCTGTCAGACTCATCTCCACATCGAACTTATTGCCGGGCTCATCGGTAATGGTTATATCCTCTCCGTTGATCCTTACGCCTATGGGCTTATTACCAATGACCATCTTATATGTGCCCTTGAAGCCGTCCACGGGAGTGAAATGGCTCTTAAGCTGGCTTATATATCTCTCCGTGGATGTTGGTTCATGACTCATCATACCCCGGAACATATTGGCAAGCTCCTGAATGTCCTCCTTCTGCTGCTGAACGTAGCTGTCATCTGCCGCATACTGAGACAGCCTCTCTGACTCCTGAGGTGTCAGATCCGTATTCTGTGATACGGATACTCTCTGCTTGACCGCCTGATTACTTGCCGGAAGACTTGCTACCTTCTGATTGATGGTACGGTATATATTCTCAGCCTTCTTCTCTATAAGGACAGAATAATCATCATTCATCTCAAAGGCTGCCGTATCCGCAATATATCCGCACATACCGCTGCATGGCCGGCCGCCTAATATCTCCCATGCCGCCGTCAGATTAAGCTTACCCTCTCTCTCTCCGTATGTGGTTGACATAACAATGGGGGACATGTATATCCTTGACAGCTTCTCCTTATCCGCATACAGCCAGCATGCATCCAGAAACTGCATCATATATCCGCCTATACCATACCACTCGACAGTGGTCGCAAGTATGATTCCATCGGCATCCTTAAGTGTCTGAGGAAGGGTTGTTATATTATTCTTAAGCTCACAGAGCATGAATCGCTCAACCTTGACATTAAGCTCCTCCAACACCTTCTGCATCTTATTGATCACATACAGGGTAGGATCATCCATCAGACCCCTGCCGCCATAGTAAATATTGACTTTCACATTTCCTCCTAAGATACCAAGTACGACATGATATAATTATACCACACGAACCTGCACTCTTCCAAGCAGGAAATCCCTGTTTCCCGGCAGCTTGATATCCTTGCCGGGTTCTATCCTTTCACCGTCTATATATGTACCGTTGGTGCTGCCCATATCCTGCAGAAAAATATCCCCGCCTTTTATCACCATCCTTGCGTGCTTTCTGCTTACCGTAGGATCTGTGATGCATATATCCACTTCATCGAATTTCTTGCCAAGTGTCACGGTACTGCCCTTAAGTACCTCCTTTTTCTCTTCTCCGTTCTCCTTCCACACAAGTGTATGATCCCGACTTTTTTCCGTATCAAAGAACATTGTCTTCTCATCCTCGAAAAAGGTCGTCTCTTCATCACCGCCCCAGTACTCACTTACGCTGACTTCCCTTCCGGACATTTCTGATTCCAGTTCTTTTTCTTTCTTCCGTCTCACATGATTAATCATCTTAGAGATGATTAATGCGATCAAAACAATACCGGTAAGAAGGATAAGGGTTAATATCTGAAGTGTATATACTCCCTTAGAGCCTGTTATGATATATAAGACCACCTCCGCCGACAGCAAGGCTGACGTTATGATAATGGGCAGTCCGGCTTTGATCCTGCTGCCTTTAGCTCCTTTCTTATCATCAGAAGATACCGGGACATCTTCACCAAAAAGGAACGACTCCCTGTCATTTTCATATGCCGTATCCTCCGGTGCACTGCCGGGTGATATTGCGCTGCTTTTTATGCTCTTGTCGTATTTTACCGCCTTTGACGGCTGTTCTTTATTGATTAATGAGCAGAAGCTTAACATGGAGAAAAGCTCTTCTTTTGACATCTTGTAGAACTGATAGGCTATGCTTACGGCGCTTTCTTCCCTGTGGTCTGTCTTATCCAGTATGAAATCGGCAAGTCTTCTGTATATACCTTCCTTATCACCTCTGTCATTATCCTCAGGTACATATATCATATTAAGGGAGTCATCCTCCATATCAATGAAGATATAATCCGGATCAAAAAGGAACATCGATTCATCAAGAAGATATGACAAGGCTGATGTTATGATCCCTGATATCCCATATAAGAGCCACTTAAGATCCTCAAAATGCATCGCTCTGTCTTCGAATTCCCGCCTCAGGGACTTCATATTGCTTACATCATATTTAAGGACCGGCTTCTCTGTGCCCGCTTCCCTCTTACATATCGGGATTCCCTCTATCTTATTGTCCGTAAGCATGCGGATCATGTATCCCTCATCACTGCACGGAACATCTGTCCTTACAAAGCTTCTACCCAACTCCTGCACTATCTCTGTTTTATCCGTATTCATAATCATCCTCCGATCTGTCTGTTTATCTGAATCTGTCAGCATTTCTGATATAACTAACCGGATCTGTCCGATTAATCGATACCTCTCTTTGTCCCGCTATCTCCTCTTCCTTATACAGATTGAATCTGTACATCCTATTCTCAATACTTAGTCTGCTCTCTACGCTGATTCCAAGAGCCCCTGCTCTTACATCATTATTGATGCCGTATTGATATATCAGATTATCCTCAAGCTTCTCCAATTCCTTCTTAACATAGGCCTCCACCGCATCATCCGTCGTATTCTTAAGCTGGCTTCCGCGCAGTGCCGACAGATAGCAGCTCTGATATACAAGCATATGGTCGTATAAAAAGAAAGTGAAAAAAATGATGATGATAAAGCATATTACGGTAAAGGGTACGATAAACGATGCTTCTACCGTCATATATGCGGGAATACCTCTCTTTTTCATATATACTTCTCCTTCTTCGCCTAAGCTCCTTTCAGATCGATACAGGATCAGCCTATACATACACCGAACACCATACCGATCGTCAAAAAGGGGATAAAGGGTATTCTGTGATCGCCGCCGACCTTCTTAAAGATCATGAGAAATGCCGAGAATACAGCTACCGCTGTCAATGCCGTCATGACTTCTATGCAGAATTCCGCCACAGTAAGCATTAAGGCTGTAAGTATCAGCACTATCCAGTCTCCGCTACCCACCGCTTTCCTTTTAAGCATCGTCATAGCCGCCGATACCACTAGCAGACAGGCTGCAAGCACCAGCATCCCCTTAAGTTCATCCGATATTCCTCTTTCAGCTACGATCCTTATCACTGTCTGCGCTGCGGCGGTCATCCCCTGCATTATCACGACCCACACCGGAATGTGCAGGGTCCTTATGTCATGAAAGGAAGCCATTGTCATTAGCATCAAGAATAATATGATCATTATTACCTCTTCTATCCTCCGCACATACTACAGGGTCCTCTTCCGCCAACCTCTGATAGAGGAACCGTGATTATCGTCCTCTTAAGTCCGCTGCACCCTGCACTGTTATGGTATCTGTCTCCCTTATCCGTTATGAATACCAATCCTGTACTGCTTCCCGATGCACATTTTTCACAAGGCAGATATTTGTGTCCGTAATCATTCCTTGCCGCTTGTATATCTGCGGCACTGATGACACTTATTCTGATCCTCAGGTGACTGCATGCTCTTGACCTGTGATACACGACACCGCTTTCTGTTATATATACATATTCCTCCTCGGATGTCTCGCTTGTGGTTGACATAACATTATAGCCTGTCCATTTTCTGATATATACATCCGAAGAAGTATATGCGGTATTAAATCCCATACTCTTTATGAATGGACTTATCTGCTGTGGCAGCTTAAGGATTACAAGATCTCCTCCCACATCGGCAGTATGGGCGATCATCGCCAGATTTTTACCCTGCTCGCTTATTGTTGCCAGATTCTTGGAGTATTTTTCATACATCATGAAAAGCGAAAGGATATTGGCTATGAAAAAAAGGAATAAGGGAACAGCCAATCCTGCCTCTACCGTCATCCCTGCTTTTATTCTTTTCCTTAGAATATTTCTTAAGGGAGATGATGATGTCTTCTTGTAAGCTTTGTCTAAAAAATTTCTGTGGGAGTCTAAGGCGGGATCAGCCTTATGGGGAATTAGAATAGAAAAATATGGTTGGTTTTTTTTACAAGAAGACATGATCATCCCCCTTATCATTCATAGGAATAATACCTTTTAATACTGCATCCGTATCCGTAACCGCTTGAGACATTCACATCGGCAGTCAACTGATATATCTGTCTGTCCATCATAAAGGCTGCATTACCCGGTGTCCTCCGTATATCTGCCTCCATTATGTCCATCAGTCTGAGGTTTAACTTCTGCGTATCGCAGGCCATCAGAAAGATATTAAGGAACATCTTATAATCAAGCTCTCCTCCGGGATCGGCATATTCGTTAAGATGCCCTTTAAAATCCACCATCTGGGCAAGCGGAGTATTCCATGTGGAATCATCCTTAACTGCTCTTAATCCGTGACCGTCATACAATATCCTCAGATCCTTGGCACTCTCCGCATAGCCCCATGCAAAAAGAATGGTGTATTTCACTGCTTCGGCAAGCTCCGGCAAGCCTATGGCTGATGTGGCTGCCACAGCCATAGCCTCTGCCTCTGCCTGCTTAGAGGAGCTTGACAGAAGATATGACATATTGACGGCATAGCGCAGCTTGAATATCTTGTCCGCAATCCCTTCCATGTTCTCCAGATCCGAGCCATTACCCTCTATGATATATTCAACCTCATACGACAGAGCCGAGGCTTCCTTCTCATTCCCATAATATCCGCATCTATCATATATATAATCTATCAGAAGGGGCTTATATACCGCTCCAAATGGCTTCTCCTGATGATCTCTTAATCCCGCTCCCTCCGTATATCCTCTGTGGCTTATGAGAGTATCCTTATCGATCCTGTGAAAAGCTGATCCGTCTGTCTCTCCCAAAGCATAGAAGAGTACATTACTTGCGCTTATATCCTCCACAGCATCCGCAGGATTGCTTATACTATATGGCTCCTCATCCTCCGGAAGTGTACTGTTATACTCATCTATGATTGAATCCACTCTGTCGGATTCCGCTCCTCTTCGGGAGTGATAGCCCTCATAATCATTTAGCATGCTCTCTTCATAGGTCTCGTCATACCTGCTTACCGGCAGGTATGACAGACCGTATTTGACCTTCATATACCTTGTAATCTGATATCCCAGCACTTCACCCCCGCCATCGGTTGCGTATGCTATTCCTTCAAGTACAGCATTATCCGCATGTGTTGCTGTAAGATCCCTTATTACAAGAGACCCTTTTTTATCATCCAGATTCAGGTTCATGTAATGCAGCAGATGTTTCCTGACCGCTTCTTCGCCTGTAGCCTTTGACACATTTTTCCCATAGGAGCTGTCTATAAAAAGCAGTCCGTACTGCTTAAGAAGCTCCCTGTGATACTCAGCGAATATGCTGTTAAGTCCAAGATCCATGGCACATTCTGTTTTAAACCGTATAGTCTGATTCCTTGCTCCGATAAGAATCGTTGATATGAAGGTGATCATGATCCCAAGTATCAGAGCAAGATAGACAGTGATATACCCTTTGTTGTTGCTTTTTCTCATATGCTGTTGGCAGTACTGGTTATCTTATTGAATATGGTATTGACCAGAGATGTAAGCTGGGATTTGAATATGATCACTAAGGAGATTAACACCACGATTATCAGTATTATCTCTACAGTTCCCATTCCATCCTCACTTACGAGAAAATTCTTAAAGCTTTTTGATCTGTTCATTTTTCTTCCTCCTTTATATGTCCTACATCACTCCGAATGAAAGATATGCGGGTATCATTATGATTATCATAACGACTCCCAATTGCAGCATCATCGGAAAGATAAGCTTAGTCTGGGCTTCCTCTCCCATCCTTTTGGCCATCGCCTTGCGTTCCTCAAATGCCGTATGTACTTCGTTATCCATTGCTTCGATAAGACCGTCTGTTCCCTTTCTCAGATTCTGGATCAGTATCGACATAAGCTTTCTGTAGCACAGAATATTACATCTTTTACCGAAGTATTCATAACATGCACCTTCACTCATCCCGTCCCCAAGCTTCCTGACACAGAGCTCCAACTCTTCATATACATATCTTCTTCCACCTCCTTTCAATCTGCTCTTCTTATAGTCAATGACCATATGCTCAAAAGCCGTCCTTATCGTGGCTCCCGAACTTAACAAGATCTGCAGCTTACTGACAAATTCCGCATAATCAATGATCATCTGTCTGTTCCTGTCTTCGTACTTCCTGTTAAGGTCCTTATCCGTACCGAGCCATAATCCGAATACCAGACTGAAACCGATCACGATCACGACCGGAACTACAGGCTCCTTAATCTCCTTCCAGCTTATCCTCTTACCGTTGATATCCGAAGGTAATCTGTAGTAATCCCTGAAGCTGTTCTCCTCATTCTCGGCCTTCGCCTTATCATATATCTGCTTTATGAACAGCTCTTTACCTTCAAGCATCCGTGGATATACGACCGCCTTGATATCAAAGCTTTCTTCCTTATCCTTATATGTCATCACAACCTTTAGATCTATCGGAACTCCTTCATCATCAATCCCTTCGTTATGGACATTCCCTGCCGAATCTATGAGACTGTAGTCTGAGCTCTCCCACCTGAGTGAGAACGGATATCCTTCCACGGCCGCAGGCAGAGACAGATTAGAATCTATACAGCTTAACGAGACATTATCCGCAAGGATCATTGCAGGAAGCTTCTCATACAATCCATTCATCGCCTCCTCACATTCCTTATCCGATAGCCTTCTTTCCTCGACTCTTATATCTATCGGACCGATATCCCCCTCGTCCGTAACGGCATTTAAGGAGATATTATACCCTTCCGTCCCTACCTCCGTGCGCTTTAGAATATAACCGTCACGGATTTTATCATCTGTCACGGAACTTATTATCATAAGTACAAGGAGAACTAGTGACGCAGCAGTCGACAGTATTATGTTAACCACCTTTTTACTGTAATAATCCTTTATAAGCTTCTTACTCTCCTTACCCGGAGACAGTAACGAAAGCTTTTTTTCATAATCTCCCGGAAAGGGTTTTCTTCCTCTTCTACCGGTGATCAGCAGGTATTTTTCGAGTATCTTGTCCGAAAGTCTTCCTATCATCTCCATCATTTGTCTATACCTCGATCTCAATTATCCTTTTGGACAGATAAACCGACAGAATGTATATTCCCAATGTTACTGTCATTACGATATTGCCGAATAAATTGTGATACAGAATACTGAAAAAACCTTTGTTGGTAAGCTCAACATAGAATATGATAAGGAACGGTACGGCATTCATTATCTTCTGTTCGAATCTCCTTGCTGATATCATGGTCTCTATCTCCTGTATCACCCCTGCCTTTTCTTCTATCACTCTTATATAGCTCTCCATATTATCCGTCAGATTACCGCCCGACCTTCTGCCTACGCTTAAGACTCCCGCAAAGCTCTCTATCTCACTTATGCCGCTGCGTAACGCAAGCTCATCTATAATGCTTACTATATCTCTGTTATTATCAAGACCGCTTTGTATGATAATAAGCTCTCTTACTATGTCTGCCTTATCCCCGTACATCTGCCTCATATCCTTTAAGGCTTCGGTAAAGGCATTCTCCAGAGAGTAGCCTGCATGCAGAGATCCGCATACCGAGACCAGCATCTCCTTGAATTGCATCAGCAATTCCGTATCCCTCTTTTTCCCGGATTCCCTGCTCTTATACAGAACATAGAGATATGAAAGGGGCACGAGACATATAGTTATAAGGACCGATCTGTAGAAGAAGTAACCAAAAACTATGGCAAGTAAGACTCCCTGTAAGGAATAGCCTGCCAGTTCTCTTTTATTAAGTTTTAATACCGATACCGGCATTTTTAAGCTTTTCTTCATTAACTAAATCACCTGTCTTATGCAACGATCCGCTTACCTTATCCTTGGTCGATTCTCTGTCTTCCATGAATTCATAAAGCGAGTTGAGCTTAATCTCATCATTCTTGTCATTTAATAACTCGGCTATCTGTAATATGCGTCTGCTCTTATCCCTCATCCTGCCAAGATGGATAATGATATCGACACCGCTGCCTATCTGTCTTCTTATGGCATGGATCGGAAGCTCTACCGCCATCAGTATCATTGTCTCAAGCCTTGATATGGTATCCGCTGCGCTATTGGCATGTACGGTAGACATGCTTCCGTCATGTCCGCAATTCATGGCTGAACATACCATATCCATAGCTTCTCCGCCTCTGACTTCACCAACTATGATCCTGTCGGGGCGCATCCTGAGGCTGGTCTTTATCAGATCCCTTATGGTAATGGGAGTCGTTCCCTCAATATTGCTGTTCTTGGTCTCCATCCTTACGAGATTATCTATTCCCTGTATCTGAAGCTCCGCGCTGTCTTCAATGGTTATTATCCTTTCATCCTTGGGAATATAAGCGGATAAGGCGTTAAGAACAGTGGTCTTACCGGAGCCGGTTCCTCCACTTACTATTATGTTGTATCCGGCTTTTACCAGATCGTGCAGAAAGTCTGCGACTTCCTTTGTCAGACTGCCTATCCTTACCAGATCCTCCATAAGAAAGGGCTTTGTGGGGAATCTCCTTATCGTCAGTATCGGACCGTTTATTGCCACCGGATTAAGCACCACATTGACTCTTGAGCCGTCCGTCAGTCTGGCATCCACGATGGGAGATGAATCATTAACTACTCTGTTGCATTTGGCAACTATCTGACCTATCACGTTCCTCAGACTCTCTTCCGAATCAAAGCATTGTCCTGTTTTGCTTAGGCGTCCCTTTTTCTCGATGAAGATATCATGCGGACCGTTGACCATGATCTCGGTTATGTCTTTATCCTCCAAAAATCCCTGTAATATATCCAGCTTTCTCATGGAATGGAATATCTGCCTTCCGAGATTGAGCCTGTCCTTGATAGGAATATGATATCTGGAATTGACATCCTTAAGCTCATCACCTATCATCGCCTTTAATTCTTCATCCGATACTTCTCCTTTATATTCAAGCTTTTCAAGGAGCTTTGCCTTTATATGACCTATGATCTCTTCATCGGATGACATCATGCAACGATCTCCTTTACTATCTCTTTGGCACATTCACCGATCTCTCCCGTGATCGAGGCAAAGCCCCTGTCCTTATCTTTGTTCTGTTTTAGCGGAACCGTAACCTCTTTTATAAGCTCCGCTACCCTTTCATCATCGTCAAATTCCCTGAGGAATGCCTGTAGCTTGCCTTTTTCCCTGTCATCATCTATGACCGTTACTATAAGCTTATTGCACATGGCCATCAGCTTCCCCAATCCCTGAACAGCCTTGGACAGATCCAAAAGTATATACTCATAATCCGTTCTGTACTCTATCTGCTTAAGTATCGTCTGCCATTCCTTAAAGGCTATGCTTATAAGGTCCGAATGTCTGTCCATTGATACAACAATATCAAGCCCTCCGAGACTTCCAGATATTCCTCCGATCAGTGTAGCCAGATCCTTCGAATCATCATTCATCGCATATATTAAATCCGACAGATCTCCCGAAAACCTTATGTCCAGCATATCCTTAAGATTACTGTGGCAATCCATATCCAAGAACAGTACCCGATGATTTTTAGCAAGGATCTGTCCTATCGACAGTCCTATTCCTGTCTGTCCGCTCCTTCCTATGGGACTGTAGAAGCCCACTATCTTCATCCGGCTTTTCCTGCTGATCAGGCTTCCCAGATTCTCCTTGCCTGATGCATACAGCAGAAGCTCTTTCACGATATTCTCACAGCTCTGGTACTTATATATAACCTTACAACCCATATCCGTCATGGAGCTGTTACCTGATAATATAACAGTATTGTCAGTTATATCATGATCACTCAGCTCATCTGCCATGTCCTCCGATACAAGAAGGATATCCACACCCTGCTTCTTCTCATATTCCTCCGCCTCCGATATTCTGTTGAATGTCACTACTTCAAAGGGAAAGCCGGCTCTGTTATTGATATAGCCTGCTGCCTTATCCGCATACTGAGTATCTCTGTCCAGTATGACCATCGTGTGTTTCATATACTCCTCCTTACAAGCTTCAATTATAGAAATCTATGTACCCCGTATTATCGGCTATAATGCTTATCAGTATTCCGATGGCGAAGGGAACGGCCATCGGAATACGTTCAAAGCTAAGCTCCGGCATCTGACCCGGCAGAATCGGTTGAATGTGACTGCCAAAGAACATGTATCTGATATACAGCAAGAATTGCCTGATTCTGTCTCTTAGTGAGGGGAGACAAAGCAGTCTTATGATCGCAAATGCCAAAGCGATTAAAAATGTCAAAAAATATATGATCAGCAGTTTTTCCCTGATGTAATACAAGGGCAGAAGGCTGTACAGCTTCACGTCTCCCGCACCCAATGAACCTTTCATATATAAGGGATAGAGAATGACGGCCACTGCAACGCAATATGTTAATGCAGTGACAACACCCCGTATATCCGAATGTAAGTAATCCCGCACGACCCCGAATAAGAGGATCGCAATTACCAGATAATTGGGTATTATCCGCCTGTATACATCAAGGATTGCAGCTACCATACATAAAACAACAAGTCCTATGATAGTAATCACCTCTTGATAAATTGTTAGTTGGAAAAGGTAAGAGAATTCTTACCATACCACCGGGCTACCTATAATGAACCTCAGATATTCATTATTCCCGCAGAAGCTGTCTCTTCAACTGCGTGTAGCTTGGTGTAAGCCGAATGATATAACAACAGCTTTGATTTGTAAAGCACTTTTTATTAAAATTTTTCCACTTTGTGTAAGTTGCACAAAATGACTCTGTCAAACTTTGTGAAAAAGTTATACAGAATACATTGTGTTGTTAAATCATATTACAGTATGGTAAAATTGTGGAATGAACTATATTATTTTTGATCTGGAATGGAATCAATCTTCACATGGAGAGAATGACAGGGAGGAGAAGCTGCCCTTTGAGATAGTTGAGATCGGCGCTGTCAAGCTTAATAAGAACAGAGACATGGTCTCTGAATTTTCCAAGCTTATCAAGCCACAGGTCTATCATGAGATGCACTTTATCACAAGTCGTCTTGTGCATCTGCAGATGGAAGAGCTGCAGAAGGGTGACACTTTCCCGGTCGTAATGAAGGAGTTCCTTGAGTGGTGCGGAGACGAGCCGTTATTCTGCACATGGGGAGCCCTTGATCTTCTGGAGCTTCAGCGCAATATGGCGTATTACAATATGGAGCCTCTTTCCGACGGGCCCATTAAGTTCTATGACATACAGAAGCTTTTCAGCCTTGCTTATGAAGACGGCAAGAGCCGTAAGGCTTTGGAGGATGCGATAGATATGATGAGTATCCGTAAGGATATTCCCTTCCATCGTGCCTTTTCGGATGCATATTATACTGCCAAGATCTTCGATAAGATTGAGGACCCGAATGTCCTTGAGAAATACTCCTTTGATACCTTCAATGTACCGGTTGATAAGGAGCATGAGGTACATATAGTTTTCAGTGATTATGACAAATATATCAGCAGATCTTTTGCCAACCGCAGTTTACTTATGAACTGCAAGGATGTCTCTCAGACCATATGCTATAAATGCAATCGTGTCATCAAGAAGAAGATCCCCTGGTTCTCATCTAACGGTAAGCATTACTATGCCGTCAGCAGTTGTATCAGACACGGGCTTATGAAGAGTAAGATACGCATTCGTAAGGCCGAGGGCGGCGGAGTGTATGCGGTCAAGACCGACAAGTACATTACAAAGGATGACTACAAGAAGCTGTTGGAAAAGCGTGATGACATACTCCTTCAGAAGAAGCTCAAAAAAGAGGAGATATGACAATTTACGCTAAGCTTGAAAAAACTGCATACAGGATAATATGCGGGGGCATGGTCGTTATTCTGTCCTGTATTATGTTATGTCAACCTGTTGCCGCGGCATCGGATGATTATCAGGCACAGGCCGAGGAGCGTAAGAATGAGCCGATCCAGACAGATGAATACAAGGATTGGCCGGCAGGTCCCAAGATAGGTGCGGAAGCGGCTATACTTATGGAGGTTCATACCGGCACGATACTCTATGCCAAGAATATGGATGAGAAGCTGTATCCGGCATCCATAACCAAGATGCTGACCGCACTGATTGCCATTGAGAAGTGCGATATGGATGAGATGGTGACCTTCTCTCAGGCAGCGATAGACAGTATCAACTGGAGGGAGGATGCCAATATCGGGATAGGTGCCGGCAATTCCATCACCATGGAGCAATGTCTGTACGGATTACTCGTAGGCTCTGCCAATGAGGTGGCTTATGCCATAGCTGAGCATATAAGCGGTGAGGGTAATATTCAGGGCTTTGCCGAGCTTATGAATGAAAAAGCCGCTTCTTTGGGTTGTCGCAACTCCCATTTTGTCACCCCCAACGGCATACACGACGAAGACCACTATACTTCGGCATACGATATGGCGCTCATCGCAAAGGCATTTTATTCGGATGAGCTTCTGACCAAGATGGCATCAACCACATCCTATCACATTCCACAGACATCCACACAGCCAAGGGAGGACATGACAGTCTATGCCAAGAGCAAGCTTCATAAGGGTAAGGAATACGAATATGAATATCTGGTCGGTACCAAGACAGGTTATACCGATGCTGCCAGACAGACCTTGGTTAGCTGTGCCGAGCATAACGGACTTAAGACCGTATGTGTGATCCTTAAGGAAGAGACTCCGGCCCAGTTCACGGATACTATTGAGCTTTTTGACTATGGCTTTAATAATTTTAAAGCAGTCAACATATCGGAAAACGATAAGACCTATGTGATACAGAGTCTTAACTTTTTCTCTACAGGATCGGATATATTCGGAAGCAGTAAGGCGATCCTTCAGATGAACCGTTCAGATTATATCGTTCTTCCCATTGATGCCGATTTCAATGATACGACTTCGAACATAGATTATGATGATCTTAAAAAGGATACCATAGCAAGAATAGATTATTACTACAATGATGTATATGTGGGTTATGGCAATGTAGAGGCTGCCAAGGAGGAGCAGCCCACCTTCGACTTTGGCTCCAAGCCTGAGAAAAGTGTGGAATCGGAAGAGAATAAGAACATCAGGATAATCAATATCAGGACGATCCTTCAGATAGTTCTGGTAGTGGCTCTGGCGCTTATAGTGATCTTCAGCGTAAGGTCCTTTATAGTGAACAAGTTCATCAAAAGCAGAAAAAGAGGTCTTAAACATAAGTATAAGACCTCAGGTACCAAGAATCTCGATTGGAAAAACTTCATTAAGTGACCGCATCAATACTTAAGCACCTGCCCGATGCTTATGCGGTTGGGGTTCTCTATGTTATTGAGTTCCACGAGCTTACTTACCGTAGTGCCCAGTTCTCTTGCTATCTCGCTCAGGGTATCGCCTGATATGACAGTGTATGTACGGCTTCCCGCTCTGGTATTAACTGTGGCAACCGGCGCCGCTTCACTATGCATCCCATACAGCCATAGAAGCGCAGAGTGAATCGGAGTATATATTATCATCATATGATACTTTTTCATAAAAGGCTAAGTTTTTTTATCCTATATATATAAGCGGAGAGGATTCCGAAGAAGGCGCCGCATGCCGATGATGTCTTAAAAAACGGGACGATCATCATAAATAAAGCCGTTGATGACAGGCAGCCCAGAGCGACCACCATATATACCGCAGCTAAGTCTGATGCTCCCATATGCAGATCGCCCACTAATACTGTGAACAGGTTTTGATTCCGTTTTCATAATCGATAATAATTTGAAATCTTAATGAGTAACGTGATATATCATTCTCTGTATATTTTCATTCGTATTATCCATTAAAAGCATGACTTCAGGGTGTGCTTTAACATACACAACAAATAACTCATGCGCAAAGCCCTGTCCTATATCGGCTATTCCTTCAAAATCCAAAACAACTTCTTTAAAATCTTCAAATCTTCTTGTTAAACGTTTGGCTTGTGATCTGGAGACAGGGTATGTCTCAAAGAAATTTCTGAGCGGTATTCTTGTTTTGGTAAAACCGCCATCGACATCAGCATATTCATCAAATATACTTCGCAATGTTTTGTTGGTATTATTGGCTAAACGCATATACACCATTGTTCCTTGATCTATCAACTCTTCATCAAGCTGTACGAATACATCGGAAAACTTATTGTGTGTAAAACACTTTCCTGACGAAACAGCAGCGTACAGATCCATTACTCTTGAAGTGAAAAATATCCCTTCGC
This sequence comes from Lachnospiraceae bacterium UBA3826, assembly GCA_002393095.1. Taxonomy (GTDB): domain Bacteria; phylum Bacillota; class Clostridia; order Lachnospirales; family Lachnospiraceae; genus Colinaster. The sequence continues at coordinate 19,021 of DGII01000117.1, forward strand.
CCGAATGGTTTTTAGCATTTGTTGTCAGTTTTCCCTTGAATAGTTCTTCGACGGCATGATCTAAAGACGGGTACTTATAGTAGTTCGCTATTTTCTTAAATATACCTATACCGTTATCCTTAATTATTACAGTAGTATTCAGATAGTCTTTGATTATACGTACAAAGAAGACCTCAGTCTCTGAGTGATCAATAACATTGTTTATCATTTCACTGATCGCATATTCCCATATATGTAAGGAATTATCTGATATACCATCAAGATCCGGCCTGAGATCATTAGTATAAATCACATCCTCGCTGATATCCTCGCTTATCCTGTATTCATAAGTGTTATCGATCACATGGTGAAGAGAATACACGCCGCCGTTCTTTTCAAGTATTTCATTTTCCATAAGATCTCTGAGATACTTGTATACCGTTACTTTAGAAACTGAGTACGCCTCCATTGTACGCTTGACAATATTTGGCTCTTTTCTTGATATCAGTTCCAAAAGATAGTGTTTTGCACTTTCCCGATTTTCCTTGGTCAGACTCATGTTCTGTGTCTCCGTTGTAAACTTAAAAACGAATAAATTTACGAATAATCATATTATGTTTACAATTATATCGGTTTAAATTAAAAATGTCAACGACATTAACAACTGCCCGATGCTTATGCGGTTGGGATCGGCGATACCATTAAGCTCTGTGAGGCTGACTTCTGATTGGCAAAGCCTACTAATCTGCCTGCGATAGAAGCCAATGAGCTTCGTATGGACAATCTATTCCTCTTGGCTGACGGCTCATATGCTATCATTGATTATGAGAGCGTTGCCTCAGATGAGAATAAGATCAAGTATCTGAATTACGTTGCGAGGGTAACATCAAGGTTGTATAATGAAGACAGGCAGATACATAAGCTTAGGGTAATAGTTATATACACCGCAGATGTTACTGTCGGGGACACTGATCCTGTCTTAGACCTTGGCGAACAGAGGCTTAGTATCACAGAGGTATTCCTTACGGATCTGGATGCGGATAAGATACTAAGGGAGACAGATGCCTTAGTAAGAGACAGGATAAAGCTAAGTGACAAGGATATGATACGGCTCATGCTCTGCCCGCTATCCATAAAGGGTCATGACGGCAAGCAGGAGGCAATAAGTAGAGCGATAAGGATAATATCCGAGATAGAGGATGAAGATCAAAGGAAGAACTTACTAAAGGGCTTACTTACCTTCAC
>DGII01000014.1 GCA_002393095.1 Lachnospiraceae bacterium UBA3826
AATACATCCATGTATGAGATCCCCACACTGGCTATAGTCAATGAAGTATACTTCAGGATGGCCTATGATTATGACAGATTATATGAAAGCTTTAAGGCAAGGCTTGAAGATAAGATTAAGGGACTGCAAAACGGCACATACGAGCTGGGCCCCTTCTCGGAGTTCGGATTAAGGAGGAGGCTGTCCGGAGAAGCACAGGATCATGCGGTGTATGAGCTTTCGCAGGCTAAGCTTGATGCGTCCACATTCGTCGGAACCTCCAATGTATATCTGGCCAAGAAGTACGGACTCACACCGGTGGGCACCATGGCACACGAATGGATAATGTGTGTCGGGCAGGGCAATCACAAGCATAATCCGGCGTATTCGAACTGGTATGCCCTTGATGCATGGGTCAAGGAATACGGAGTGCTTAACGGAACGGCACTGACGGATGCCATCACGACCAAGTGCTTCCTTAAGGATTTTCAACTGACATATTCAACCCTTTTCTCCGGTGTGAGGCATGACAGCGGTGATCCGTATGAATGGGGAGATATGATGATAGAGCATTATAAGTCACTTGGAATAGATCCGCATACCAAGACGCTTCTTTTCTCTGACAGTCTGGATTTTGAGAGGGCTACGAAGATATACAGATACTTTAAGGATAAGGCAAAGGTGGCTTTCGGCATAGGTACATATATAGCCAATGATACGGATGCGGAGGCACTTAATATAGTTATGAAGACCACCGCGTGCAATGGTATGGATGTGGCTAAGATATCCGATGTGGAGGGTAAGGGAATGTGCAAGAATCCCGACTATCTCCATTATCTTAAGCGCTGTATAGACTGGCGGATGAACAATGAGAAGGCAACAATCAGATAGCCGGCAGGGCAGGTGCTTAAGAAGGAATAAAGGCTGCTAAAGCTTGAAAATATAAGAAGGTTACGGATTGACGGAAGTTTTGCAAAAGAAAAATGCAAAACTTCTGTTTTTTTGCTTGACTATTATCAATTATGGTAATATAATCGAAAGTGAGAGTAATGAATGTGCGCATTTATGCATATTCAGTAAAACAGGAGATGACGGATGAGCAGGAAAAAGGAGAGCACTGCGTATGAGACGCAGCGATTGTTGCTCAATCAGGTCAGACACAGAATCCTGCAATACATTAATCATCACGGCAACGTGACGGTGAGGGAGATGGGAGAGGCTCTTAAGGATATTCCCCAAGCGACTTTGTACAGACAGGTCAAGCTGCTTAGCGAAAGCGGGCTTATCAGGGTGTGCGGAGAGAGACAGGTAAGAGGTACTTTGGAGCATACCTACACACTTGACGGAAGACTGACTGATGATATTGCTTCGGCTAACGGTGATACAAGCGTACAGTTCACGCTGCTTAGTATCGCCCAGGATTTCGCGGATTATTATTCCGGGAAGGATGCCGATCCGGGCAGGGATATGCTTGATGTGTCGAGTACGCCGATGCTTTTAAGCGATGAGGAGTTCGCTGAGTACATGGCGGGTGTCAAGGATCTGACAAGCAGATATATGGGTAATAAGCCAACTTCGGAAAGGAGGATAAGGAGAGTGACTTTGATCTCTTCTCCGGCGTGAAGAATGGTATACGGTTTGATATTGATGTTAGGACTTATATGGGTGATGAGCGGGATATAGACAATGTCTTATGGAGGTTAGAGTGATGAACGATCATACAAATCAGGGAAAGGAATTAACGGGCATGGATGGCAGGAAGAATACCGGCTTTGTAAAGGGATTAAAGAGTATACTGGATTTAAGTGATATAGTTAAGATTAGAGATCTTACGGTGGCAGCAAGTAAAAGCAGTGCAGGCACGATGGCGGCTTTGGCGGTTACTTTTGGCATTTTGCTTGCTCTTGCACCGGGCATGAAGGCAGATGCAAGGACGTTGCTTGCTACAGTGCAGGGAACTGTCAGCAAGGGGACAACATCGGAGGTGCTTAAGCTTTATTCTTCATCTTCCGGCAATTATGTGATCAAGATAGACAATGATACGGACACAAGCAGGTGTAAGGTCTTGGTTCCGGGTAAGGCTGTTACGGTAGGAATCTACAGAGGAGATGATGCATATCTTCATGCTGACAATATAGTGAGCGGTAAGGTTAACGGTTCGGTCACCATAGATTCCAACAGAGCAACGGTGACGGGTAAGGTCATGGAAGCCACAACAGAGGAGATACTTTACCTTGATACCAGCAGCGGAGAGATGCATATCAAGTTAGACACCACTACGGATTACAGCGGTATCAAGCTGATGACCGTGGGCAAGCAGATATCGGTTGTTACTTCAAGGGGCTCGGATGCATATATGCATGCCATAAGCATAGCTGAGAACTCCAACGACACTACGACCACGACCTCATCTTCATCTTCGTCTTCTTCGTCAGCACCTGCCAATACCACTACAGTAACAGGTACTCCCACGGATAAGTCTACGTCCAATGTACTGTATCTGAATACGTCAGGCGGTGTAATGTATCTTGTGGTTGATTCCGGTACTGACACATCCGGCGGATTCATGTTCACACCGGGCAATAAGGTAACGGCCTATGTGTACAGAGGTGACGATGCCAATATGCATGCGGCCAAGATTGTGGGTACCAGAGCATCCGGTGCGACGGTAGGCTCTTCGACCATGACATTCTCCGGCTCTGTGGAGGGCAATTCCACGGAAGAGATAATGTATCTTAATACATCGGGTGGCGTAATGAAGTTCAAGCTTGATTCGGGCACTACACTGAATAATGCCAAGGGTCTTGCCAAGGGCAGAATAGTGACAGTAACAGGTGCAGTCGGCTCGGATGAATTCTGGCATGCACTGACCATTACTGCCAAGTAGGATTAAAGGATATCAGAAATCGGTTTATACTATACAGGATGAAGGGTGTATCTCCAAGGATGGATATGCACTCTTCATTTTTTGAATTTTTTTGTGGACATATGGGCAGAATGCTAATAAAATAATGAACGGATGTTATGGTAAGTCACGGGCAATCAATGCTTTGCGGCTGCTGCGGTAATATGATTTACAGGAGAAACATAAATGGGCGGTTTTTTTGCGGTTGCATCTAAGGAAGACTGTGTGTTCGACATGTTCTTCGGTACGGATTATCATTCACACCTTGGTACGAGACGTGCCGGAATGGCGGTATATGGTAAGAATGGCTTCAACAGAGCCATACACAATATAGAGAATTCCCCCTTCAGGACGAAATTCGAGAGCGATTTTCATGAGATGGAGGGAACTATGGGTATAGGCTGCATATCCGATTATGAGCCTCAGCCCCTTATAGTCAGATCACATCATGGAACCTTCGCTATAAGTACCGTGGGTAAGATCAATAATATGGAGAATCTTGTGGAGGATGTGTTCGGTAAGGGCAATACTCACTTCTTGGAGATGAGCGGCGGCGATATCAATGCGACAGAGCTTGTGGCTGCTCTTATCAATCAGAGAGACAATATCGTGGAAGGTATACAGTATGCCCAGTCCGTGATAGACGGCTCCATGACCATACTTTTACTTACGGCCAAGGGCATATATGCAGCAAGGGATGCTTTGGGAAGGACACCTGTGGTCCTTGGTAAAAAGGACGGTGCCTACTGTGCTTCCTTTGAGTCCTTCGCTTATCTTAACTTAGGATACGAACCCTTAAGGGAGCTTGGACCGGGCGAGATAGTGGTGCTTACACCGGATGCCGTGGTGACAATGGCAAAGCCGGGCACCAAGATGAAGATATGTACGTTCCTCTGGGTATATTACGGCTATCCTTCTTCCTCATATGAGGGAATAAGCGTGGAGAAGATGAGATATAACTGTGGTTCGCTCTTAGCTAAGAGGGATGATGTGAAGCCTGATATCGTGGCAGGCGTTCCGGACTCCGGTACGGCACATGCCATAGGATATGCCAACGAGAGCGGGATACCTTTCTCAAGACCTTTTATTAAGTATACCCCCACATGGCCCAGAAGCTTCATGCCCACCATTCAGTCAAGGCGTAATCTGATAGCAAGGATGAAGCTTATACCGGTGCATGATCTTATTAAAGACAAAAGCCTGCTTCTTATAGATGATTCCATCGTGAGAGGTACACAGCTTCGTGAGACAACGGAATTCTTATATAAGAGCGGAGCTAAAGAAGTGCATATAAGACCTGCATGTCCGCCGCTCGTATATGGGTGCAGGTTCATTAATTTCTCAAGAAGCTCATCCGAGATGGATCTTATTACAAGGCGTATTATAGCAAGGAAAGAGGGAGAGAATGTAAGCGAAGATGTGCTTGCGGAATACACAGATCCCGACAGCGAGCGCTATGCATATATGAATGAGGAGATAAGGAAGGAGCTTAACTTCACTTCCTTAAGGTTCCACAGGCTGGATGACCTTGTTGAGTCCGTGGGCATAGATAAGGACAAGCTCTGTACTTATTGCTGGAGTGGCAGGATTTAATGATAATAATATAGAATTATTCGCTGTAATATGGTAATATGGTCTGGGCGAATTACAGACCCGATAATAATCAATAATAAGAAATGGAGAAAATGCTATGATGAAGTTAGTACTTATCAGACATGGTGAGAGTGAGTGGAATAAGCTCAATCTCTTTACAGGCTGGACAGATGTGGACTTAAGCGACAAAGGAAGAGAAGAAGCCAAGAACGCAGGTAAGATCCTTAAGGAAGAGGGATATGATTTTGATGTGTGCTATACATCATATCTTAAGAGAGCGATCCATACTCTTAATATAGCACTTGATGAGATGGACAGAGCATGGCTTCCCGTTATCAAGTCTTGGAAGCTTAATGAGCGTCATTACGGAGCGCTTCAGGGACTTAACAAGTCCGAGACGGCTGAGAAGTACGGTGAGGAGCAGGTTAAGATATGGAGAAGATCCTTCGATGTTAAGCCTCCGGCACTTGATGAGAACGATGAGAGAAGCGCAACCAAGCAGGAGATGTTCAGAGATGTAGACAAGTCTCTTCTTCCTGCCAATGAGAGCCTTGAGACTACCATCGAGAGAGTTATTCCTTACTTTAATGATGTTATCAAGAAGGATATGCAGGCAGGTAAGAGAGTCATAATCGCAGCTCACGGTAATTCGCTGAGAGCGCTTGTTAAGTACTTCGACAATATGTCAAGCGATGAGATCATCGGTGTCAACATTCCTACCGCTGTTCCGCTCGTATATGAGTTCGATGATGACTTCAAGGTTATTAAGCATTATTACCTTGGAGATCAGGAGGCTTTGAAGGCTAAGATGGATGCGGTTGCCAATCAGGGCAAGAAGAACGCATAAATAATAGTTGATTTAAGACCGTACTTGTGTTAGAATGACGATTGCGTGATTTAAAAGGAATTCCCGGTATGGAGGAGTAAAATGGCAGGATTAAGAATTGCATTGACAGTCATTTTTATAATAATAAGTATTATTTTGTCGGCAATCGTGCTGATGCAGGAAGGTAAATCGGCAGGTCTCGGCGCTATAAGCGGTGCGGCAGAGAGCTACTGGGGCAAGAACAAGGGCCGTTCCATGGAGGGCGCACTTGTGAAGATCACCAGATGGCTGACTGTAGCGTTCATTATCATCGCTATAGTATTGGACATCAAGAGCTTTTGATCTTCGGTCTTAACAGAGTTGATTCATCCCTGCGTTACGGTTGACCCTGACGCAGGGATTTTTATATGATAAGGATAGAAGCGTCATAATTACAGCCGGTCTGACATGGTGTGAAATATGGATAAAAAGAGTAATGAAGAGAGAAAAAAGATAATACTGTCCCTTATGCAGGATAAGCACTATGTCCCTATGAAGGAGAAGGAGCTGGCTGTGATCATGCAGGTTGCGGCAGAAGACAGACCCATACTCGGTACTTTGCTTAATGAGCTTATGCTGGAGGGTAAGATCGAGATAAGCAAGCGCGGCAGATACAGCCTTATAGGAGCGGGAGAAGCAGGCGGTAATGGCACTAAAGCGAAGCCGGAGCCTCATGGGAATGTAAATGCCGATAAGAAGGATAGTGATGTTATTACAGGAACCTTCATAAGCAATCAGAAGGGGTTCGGCTTCGTAGAGGTAGACGGAAGGGATGAGGATATATTCATTCCGGATAAGTATACGGGGGGAGCATTCCATCTGGATACCGTAAGTGTAGTGCTGCTTAAGGAGACCAGACCCGATGTCAGCTTCGGCAGAGCCTATAGAAGCCGTATGAAGGTCGCCGGGAATTCGGGTAAGAGAACTGAGAGAACCGTCGGCAAGATAGTTGGGATCGTGGAGCGTGGAACAACACAGATAGTCGGAACATATGAGAAGTCCAACAAAAGCTTCGGATTCGTAGTGCCTGATAATACGAAGCTTGCCAGTGATATATATATCCGCATCGAGGATTCCATGGGGGCCATGGACGGGCATAAGGTAGTAGTGGAGCTGATAAGCTACGGGGATAAAAGGCACAGTCCGGAGGGAAGGATAACAGAGATATTAGGTCATGTGAACGATCCGGGAGTGGATATCATGTCCATAGTAAAGGGATATGGTCTTGAGGTAGAATTCCCCGATAATGTGATGAAGCAGGCAGAGAGGATACCGGATTGTGTATCGGAAGCTGATATGGCAGGAAGAAGCGACCTAAGAGAGACCTTCATGGTGACCATAGACGGAGAGGATGCCAAGGATCTGGATGATGCCGTGTCGCTTGAAAGAGACGGAGATAATTATATACTTGGAGTACATATAGCGGATGTGAGTAATTATGTGCAGGAGGGCTCGGCACTTGATAAGGAAGCGCTTAAGAGAGGTACAAGCGTATATCTGACAGACAGAGTCATACCCATGCTGCCTCATAGGTTGTCTAACGGTATATGTTCCTTAAATGCAGGTGAGGACAGACTTGCCCTTAGCTGTATCATGACCATGGATAAGGCGGGTAAGGTTACGGACTATCGTATAGTAGAATCCGTGATCAATGTAAACCACAGGTTGAATTACACTTCCGTCAATAAGATGATATACTTAAAGGACAAGGAGGAGAGAGATAAATATCCGGATGCGACTGACATGCTTGACTCCATGTACGAGCTGTCTAAGATAATAAGGGAGAACAGGCGTAAGAGAGGCTCTATCGACTTTGACTTTGAAGAAAGCAAGATAATACTTGATGAGAAGGGTCGTCCGATAGATATACGTCCATATGAACGGAACGCCGCAACGAAGCTTATAGAAGACTTCATGCTCATGGCCAATGAGACTGTTGCCTCTCACTATTACTTTCTTGAGCTTCCGTTCGTATACAGAACCCATGATACTCCGGACCCGGAGAAGATAGAGAAGTTAGCAGCTTTCATCAACAATCACGGATATCACTTAAAAGGAAGTAAGGAAGAGATACATCCCAAGGAGATACAGAAGCTTCTTGCGGAAGCAGAGGACACTCCTGAGGAGGCGCTTATATCAAGAATGGCACTTCGCAGCATGAAGCAGGCTAAGTATACAGTGGATTGCAGCGGACACTTCGGACTGGCGTGCAAGTACTATTGTCACTTCACCTCGCCTATAAGAAGGTATCCGGATCTTCAGATACATCGTATAATCAAGGATGATATACGGGGCAGGATGAATGAACGTAAGAAGGAGCATTATAACAGTATCTTAACAGTAGTGTCGGATAAGTCATCAAAGCTTGAAAGAAGAGCCGAAGAGGCGGAGCGTGAGACGATTAAGCTTAAGAAGGCACAGTATATGGAAGAGCATATAGGTGAAGAATTCACCGGTGTCATATCCGGAATCACGGAATGGGGCATATATGTGGAGCTTCCCAATACTGTAGAGGGACTGGTGCATATAATGAAGCTTCCGGGAGACAGATATGTATATGATGAGGCCGCATATGAGATGAGAGGTACGGGACACGGTAAGAAGTATGTCTTAGGTCAGCAGGTTAAGGTCAGGGTAGACGGAGTGGATACCTTCCTTAGAACCATTGATTTTGATATAGTGGAGGAATAAGGCGGATGGTACTGTCGAATCTGATATTCGGCCCGCTGCCTTACACAAAGTGATCGGGATGGTAGTAAGCATGAGAGAGAGCATGAAGCTTGTAGCGAATAATAAAAAAGCATATCATGACTACTTCGTGGATGAGAAGTATGAGACAGGACTGGTGCTTCACGGTACTGAGGTCAAGAGCCTTAGAATGGGACAGTGCAGTATCAAGGAGGCATTCGTAAAGATAGAGAACGGCGAGGTATGGGTATACGGGATGCATGTCAATCCCTATGAAAAGGGCAATATATTCAACAAAGACCCAATGCGTCCCAAGAAGCTGCTTATGCATAAGTCTGAGATCAATAAGCTTCTTGGCAAGGTAAAGGAGAAGGGTTATACACTGATGCCGTTACAGGTATACTTCAGTAACGGCAAGGCAAAGATGGAGATAGGGCTGTGCCGCGGTAAGAAGCTGTATGACAAGAGGGAGGATATCGCCAAGAGAGATCAGAAGAGAGAAGCGGAGAGAGACTTCAAGATCCGCAATCTTCGTTGATAATATCACTGTAAAAGTGTTATTATATAATTGATTAAGCATTAGGATGTTAGTAAAACCCGGCGAAGCTGCTCTTGCAGCGAGACGATCGGTTTTACTTCATTCCGGGCCAGTAAAGGTTTCGACGGGGTTATGGAAGTCGGAGAAGCAAGCCGTTGCGACACGTTAATCGCAAAACTAAAATTAAACGCTAAGAACGATTTAGCATTTGCTGCCTAAGCGCAGCTGCTCCCCTTAAGCACTCACACTTGAGATAAGGAGTATCATCCATGTGAGAAACGGCATATGCAAAGCTTTGAGCATATGGACGTATCATGAAGCTACTGAATGTGTCAGGTCGCCTACCACCGGTCACAGGAGGGAATGTCAATAGGTAAGCTAAGCTTGTAGAAGGACGAGGGAAATGATTTCGGACACGGGTTCGACTCCCG
>DGII01000082.1 GCA_002393095.1 Lachnospiraceae bacterium UBA3826
CGACAGGAATCGAACCTGCATTAAAGGCGTCGGAGGCCTTCGTTCTATCCATTAGACTACGGGCACTTGTAACATCTAATGGTCTTAACATTAATTGTTACGAAAATGTTACAGCCTATCTATACTACCACATTAAGTCCTCATTGTCTAGCATATATGGTATAGCTGCCGTTTGAAGCAAGCTCAGTCATCTTGTCTTCAATATAATTGAGTCTTGCCATATGATAGCTGTACATTACGGGCCAGACAGGTTCAGTATACTTATTATCCCTTAATTCCGGTCCTATCATCACGTAATTGGCATCAGCAAGCTCCTCGCACTCCTCAGGTGTCACATCATGATAGAATTTAAGGACATACTTCTGATAGTCATCAGTATAATGCATCTTATCTATCTTGGATGTATCTACCTTAGCCAGTACATCCTCGATCACATTCTCCCTGTCCGCCAGAGGTGCTCTGTAGCTTTCACTGTTAATGCAATACAGCGCCACAATGATCGCTGCACACATCGTACATATCCCGAAGTTCTTCTTGAAAGCAGCCGAAGTATACTCTTCACAGAAATTATTAAGCATATGCATGACTCCGAAGGCTATCGGTATGAAATAAAAGCCCAGCACCCTCTTATACGGATGAACGCTTTGGAGCATAAGCATTACCGGTACGGCAAGCAGATTGGTGACGATGAATATGCTGGCCATGAACCTCTTCCTCTTATAATAAAGCTGCCTTGATGCATTGGATATATTCCATATACAGATGATAACCGCAAGTATGAATATGGATATTCCGCTGTAGCTGTAGAAATTATCGAAAAGCTCCTTGAGGTACACATGCATGGTACGGACACATGTTATTCTGTTGATGCTCTGAATATAAGGAGTATCGAGCATATATCTGATACCGGTTGTAAAAGCCCCCACCGGGTCCTTAAGCACTATCACAGCCTGATTGACGCCGGCTAAAGCACTTTCCGGATTCTTGCTTATAAGATTGGCTCCAATCGCAAGCCATATGATCGAATACAGGACAAAGGTTCCGGCGGCTGCCGCCAGTGAACTGATTATCATCTTCTTTAACCTGTCATAGTATTTCTTCATAAGAAGATATAAGCCGCCCGATATGCAGCTTGGAATAACCCAGTACACGGAGCTTGGCAGAATGTAGAGTCCGTACATCATAGCGACTGCGAAGATCACATAATTACGCCTTTTGTGAATCTCCGTACATATATTGTATGTCTCGGTGATAGTTATCAGATAACAGGTAATTGCAAGAGTGTAGCCCCTTCCCTGAATTGAGAGCCTGAATAAAAGATGGGCACCTGCATAAAGCGCTATTACACCCGTAGCAAAAAATCTGTCCATGAATTTACGTGATAATCTGTACAAGAGGATCAGATTGGCTATCGCAGCTATACAGGATACTCCTCTTAAGCCGATATACTGATTGCCGAACAGATCAAGGAAAGCGGACAGTACCGAATATCCCACATGGTTATTGGGCACCGGCCAATGAATAGCCGCATACAGCGGACCTCTGCTTATAAAATAGTAATATGTATACAACTCATCATACCATGGCTTATTACTGAACATGGTATATATATATATCACAGACATGACCGTTATGAATATAACGGCCACAATATTCTTTTTAGCTGCTTTTAGTATCTTCTCTTTGTTCATATTCCTGCTTAATAAGCATTGTACAGTCTGTATATGTTGATCCAGTATCTCTCTACCATTATACTATCGGTAAGCTCACTGCCTATCTTAAGCTCCCTCCAATGATCGACGATATCCTCCCTGGAATTGAAGCTCCCGAAGAAATATACCCTTTCTCCGGCATCTAACAGCTCCTTAAGCTCATCATCCGTTAGTCCGTCCGAGACATTGCCATACATCATCGGAATCAGCCTGTCAATCTCATTATCATAGAGTATCACGCGATCATTCCTCATCCTCTCTCCCATGACCGCGGTGACATGATCAAAATTAGTTACAATCACACTTCCATTAGGAATCCTTGCAAGAGCTTCTCCGGCTATACCTGCCTGATCTGTCTTCTTCTGCTCTTCCAGACAGTAGCCCTTCATATTGAGAGCACATACCGCAATGAATGCACATACGAGCAACATCCTGATAGCGACCCTGCGCTCTTTATTAACACCCGCTGCTATATAAAGCCACAATCCGCCTGCCGCCGGTATCATATATCTGTATACGAATATAGGCGTACCCATGGCAGATAATACGAATCCGCTTATTACTACCGTCACCAGTGGCATAAGAGTGCACAACATTATTATTATATCATAAATTCCGGCGCTCGGCATCCATGCCTCGCTTTTCAACCCGGAATTTATTGTATAACGTCGTGTTATATCATATTTATCTCCATTTTGGCCTATAACATTATTACTTCCCTCATTGTCAAAACTGCCTTTTTTTACTCCCTTAAGGTACAGTATGGATATGTACAGGATAGCAAGAAGTATACATCCCGCGGCCGCATACCTGATAACAGGCGATATGTCGATCACGGGCAGCGTAAGGTACTTGGCGCAGCCGCATATACTCTTAAGTGTAAGCGGCTGTATCCAGTAGTTGCCGCTTATATTATCCATCTGACTCTTAAGCTTGGGCAGCCATGGAGCATACAGGATGATCGATATGACAGCACAACCCAAGACTCCCCCAAGCGCCCTTCTCCTGCTATCCCCGCCATATAAGAGGATAAGGCATACCAACGCGATATACGACCCTGCAACCGCTATGCAGGCATAGTACTGTATATATGCCGTGATTATCCCCACTATGACATAAAGCACCGGATAGATGACTCTCACCCTACCGTTATATATCACTTCCCCCGCTATCTTAACAGATAACATGATCTGACACGTAACCAATAAAAGCGCAAGGGAATACATCCTTATCTCAGTATAATATGCCGTTATCTGCGGCATGGCGCTGACAAGGAGCAGGAAAAGCCCTGCAGTCAGATATCCCCGGTTTTTTCTTAGCGGGAAAACCGCCAATGCCATAAGACCGATCCACGGAAGCAGTGAAGCAATCTTAGCCGCCTGCACCGCTCCGATCCCGTCAAAAGCAGAGCATATTACAGTTACCACCGCTTTTAAATATATATAATAAAAGGGCGGATGAACATCCATGGCGGTAAGTGCAGCAAGCCCTCTTATATCCTCTTTGATAAAGCCCATGGAGAAGACCTCGTCATACCAGATATCATCTCCCCATACATATCTAAAGGATAATAAAAAACAGATGACAGCCGCAAGCATCAGCAGGCCGCCGGATAATAGGTCTATTCCGTTGTCTTTCCATTTTTTGCGCATAGGTACAGTATAACATTTGCCCACCCTTATGTAAAATGCTATACTTATCTTCATGAAGAAAAAAAGATACGATCTAATCAACTTAATGATCATGATAATATCCTTCCTGATAAGGATCATCTATGTACTTAACACCGATGTGGGACAGCGTCAGCACGATCTGGGCTATGCCACCTCCTTAAGCGATGAGCTTGTTAATCCCGGGCATCTCGGTTATGTGGAGTATATAGCCAAATTCCATAAGCTTCCGGACTTTGACCCTTTCTCCATATTCTCATACTACCACCCGCCCCTTCACCATGTAATTGCCGCAATCTTCGTGGATGTGGCTCACTCATTCGGTATAAGCGAGCCAAAGGTGTATGAATTCATCCAGCTTCCCACCTGCATCTATGGCTGTATCGGCATATATATCGTATACAGGATACTTAAGCTTATAAGCCCCGATACGAAGCATATATGTCTTCCTCTTGCACTTGTTGCTTTCCATCCGGGTCTGATATACATGTGCGGAACGGTCAATAACGATATGTTAGCTGCAATGATGAGCTTTCTGTGTATATATGTAACACTTCTGTGGATATACAAGGGGCACTCATTTCGTCACCTTATATATATGGCTTTATGCATCGGTATAGGGCTCATCTCTAAGATGAATGTGGCTGTACTCATATTCCCTATGGGATTGATCATGCTCCTGCATCTCATATCATCCTTTAAGGCTCACCGCATCGCAGCCTGTATTAAGGAATATGTGGTCTTCGCTCTTATAGCGCTTCCTATCGGATTGTCATGGTCAGTACGCAATATCCTAAGATTCTCGGTAGGCCCCGGCATATCCTCGGCCACCCCTGAATCCAATCAATATCTTGGGAGCTATCCCTTAGACGAGATAATCGGTCTTCCCGTTAAGTCCTCCGTCTCCTTTCCCTTTCATTCGGAGAATGCCGTATACTGTCACAACGCATGGTCGATCCTTTTTAAGACCTCACTTTTTGGTGAGATATTCCCTGAGAATATAGGCTACGGTGCTCTTATGATATGTCGTTTTGCTTTTATAACAGCCGTTATTCTTGGCTTTATATGCTTTATACTCTCCATCACCCTTCCAATCATACGTATAAGAAGAGGTGACAAGGATACAGGCGTATTCCTCCTTGCAGGATACGTATCTGTCCTCATCACCTATATTCTCTTCGTGATCAAGTATCCTTATACCTGTAGCTGTGACTTCAGGTATGTACCCACATCACTTATATATGCCGCCATATCACTTCTGCCCCTTAAGCAGCCGGATCATCAGTGACAGCCTCACATAAGGCTTCCAGCCAATTAGTGTTCCTGTGATATCTGTAGGCATGATTCGACAGTACATTCTCAGGGTCAAGCTTGGTCTCATTGACTTCCTTCACTAACTCCGACAGCCTGTAGCCATGCTCCGTATCATCAATTACGGGCAGGATTATCAGCTCATGTATGGAGCTTGGAAGTATATAGAAGTCGCACCCCAGTGATTCTCCTATGTCATGCAGCATCCCCGGATAGGCGATGACCGAGGCTCCGTTATTCTTAGACTGGTTAGACAGCACATACATCCTGCTTCTCTCCTTCGTTCCTTCTTTTATCTCATTTAATACAGCCTTGAAATCCTCACTGCCTTCCTCGCCGTATCTTCTGGTATATATATCCATTAGCATGGTCATCATATCCTCCAATACAGGCTGCTCCTTCTGCATCGCATTGTTCATCGCATCCGTATACAGTCTCTTGATGTTGATCGACCACTCATCCATATGCTCCTTCCTTACAACGATAGCTCCCCTGCCTATGTTGTCATCATCAATCTCCACATAGAAAATTATGGCCATATCAGAGAAATCCACATGCGGTATATTCTTAAGCATCTTATGATTGAGGCTCCTGCCGATAAGCCTTATTCCAAGTCTGCTCCTTACCCACTCATAATCAAGATATTGCTCCGCCTCAAAATCCACATACTCCTTACATTCACGCCTTGTAGCAATGACCTCCGAGGCAACCTCCCCCAGACTCTTACGTCCTGCAATATAATCCGCATATGCTTCATCCAGATATATGGTAGGAGACACATTGGCCCCCCTCTTAAGTATGGACAGACCATGCCTTACTCTGTCGTTATTCTTAGTCATTATCTTAATGCTTACGCTGTATTCATCCTTATAATACTCATTGAGCCTGTTCTTAAGCTCCTCCATGAAGCAGTCCATACTAAGGGTCATATTATTGCTTATAGTCTCATTGTTATTCATTAACTTCTCCTTTCGATACAACAAAAAAGGCAACGATTTGATCGTTGCCTTAAAAGTACACTTTTTATTACATTACACTCTGGAAAGATACTCTCCTGTACGGGTGTCGATCTTGATCGTCTCACCCTGATCTACGAAAAGAGGAACCTGAACCTGAGCGCCTGTCTCTACAGTAGCCGGCTTGGTGGCACCTGTTGCGGTATCACCCTTGAATCCGGGCTCTGTATCTGTGATGACCAGTTCCACGAACAACGGAGGCTCAACGGAGAATACCTCTCCCTTGTGTGAGCAGACCTTACATACCTCGTTCTCCTTGACAAACTTAAGCGCATCGCCTACCGCATCCTGGCTTAAAGCGACCTGCTCATATGTCTCGGAATCCATGAAGTAATACAGATCTCCGTCCTTATACAGATATTGCATATCCTTTCTATCTACATGAGCCTTAGGGCACTTCTCGGTGGGTCTGAAGGTCTTCTCCACTACTCCGCCTGACTTGATGTTCTTAAGCTTGGTCCTTACGAAAGCCGCACCCTTACCGGGCTTAACATGCTGGAACTCAATGATCTGGTAGACATTACCCTCAAGCTCAATAGTAACTCCATTTCTGAAATCACCTGCTGCTATCATACATATTCCTCCTAATATTCGACAATAATTCTTTAATAGTGTATACTATGTCCTGTCATTTTTCAACATATTTTTTCTTTTTCCTGTATTCCTTCAATACGAAGAACTCAAGACGCCGCTTAAGTATGATCTGTATTTCTTCGCGCGGATCGATGAATCGCACCATTAATGATCTTATACCTGCCCTCTTGGCGCCCCATACATCGGTAAAAATCTGGTCTCCGACAGATAACGTCTCATCCGGTGTGCTGCCCATCATCTCACACGCCTTAAGATAACCCGAAGGTGAAGGCTTCCCCGCCTTCCATATGGTGTATACCTGCACATCCTTATTGAACATATCCACTCTTTCCTTCTTATTATTGGATAGAAGTGTACAGGTATAACCAATGTCTTTTAACCTTTTAAAAAGCCCGATACTCCTTGCATCCGCAGGCGCACCGTGAGGAACCAGGGTGTTGTCTATATCATATATGATGGCACGATAACCCTTCTTATATAATTCCTCATATGGGATCTCATATGCTGATTCATAGTATTCATCCGGATATAATCTTTCAAACATATATACATAATATCAGAGAATCCGAATAAAATCAAAATACCCACTGCCTTGGCAGTGGGTATTTTATAAAAGTTAGGAAGGGAGAAAATGAAATGTATTATCAGTGATTATCTACTTGGCTAATACTACACCGTCGCTTGAGCTGAATACCTTATCCGAGCTGCCGACGAAGTAGTTGTACTCCTGAAGCACACTATCCTGCTGCATTGCGGAGATGGCCTTCTGCACATCAAGTCCTGCAATGTCCTTAGTGCTTCCGATGTATGAATGATCATTACCCTTGTTAAACTCTAATGATATACTGTTCGGGTCGGTAGTCCTCGGACGTTCGATCTCCTGTATATCAAGCTTCTTAGGCTCATTAACCTCCGCAGAAGGCTTAACCTCTTCTACCGGCTTAACCTGCTCTGCCTTGGGTATGTCATTTATTCTGAAGTTGTTCTGAAAGGCGCCAAATCCGCCGTATCCAACATCATATATGCTCATCTTATATCCTCATACAGACAACTTTTCTTTGCCTTGCATATATTATATCGTATTAAGTGTAACAAATCTTAATAGCGGATAATTATATTATTTTGACAATAAAATTAACTTATGATCCCGGAGGCCTCCAGCAATGCCCTTGTATATTCGTGCTGCGGATTTCTGTACACCCTGTCAATATCTCCCTGCTCGGCTATCCTGCCATCCTTAAGGACTATGACCCTGTCGCAGAGCTGATATACTACACGAAGATCATGAGATATGAAAAGAATGGACAGTCCGAGATTCTCCTGCAGATTCTCTAAAAGCTTAAGTATCTGAGACTGTATCGTAACATCAAGAGCTGACACGGGTTCATCCGCTATTAAGAGCTTGGGGTCCATCATAAGACTTTCGGCTATACATACTCTCTGTCTCTGTCCTCCCGAAAGCTCCGACGGCTTCCTGTTAAGATACTTATCATTAAGACCGGCCTGTATCAGTCTTTCTTTGGCTTTCTTAAGTCTCTCCTCTTCTGTAAGCTTTGTAAGATTCTTAAGAGGCTCTTCCAGAATAAAGCCAACTGTCTTAGAGGGATTGAGGCTGTTATACGGATCTTGGAATATCATCTGCGGATGCTCGCTCCTGTGTATGACTTCTCCGGAGTCGGGCTTTATAAGACCCAGAATCACCTTGGCAAGTGTCGACTTACCGCAGCCGGACTCACCCACAAGGCCCACGATCTCGCCCTCTCCTATACTGAAATCTATACCCTTAAGCACTTCTATTCTTTTGCGTTTATCGAAGATAGTCCGTCTCTCTTCAAGGAAGGAGACTCTGACATCTTTTACCTCTAAGATATTATTCATATGCCTTCATCGCCCTTAATCCCGATCCAATATAACCTTCGGTATGGAGTCAATAAGCCTCTTGGTATAATCCTTCTCAGGGTTTACGAATATCTTCTCCACATCACCGCTTTCCACCACATATCCGCCCTTCATCACCAGCACTCTCTTGCACAGTTGTCTTATGAGGCTTAGATCATGTGATATGAATAGAATGGCGGTATTCTCTTCCCTGTTAATACGCTTAAGCAGCTTGACCACCTCTGCCTGTACGGTCACATCCAGAGCTGTAGTGGGCTCATCCGCTATAAGAAGCTTAGGTGTATTGACCATGGCGGCCGCGATCATGACCCTCTGTCTCATTCCTCCGGATAACTGGTGCGGATAGGAATTGTATACCCTCTCCGGATCGTTAAGCTCCACACTTCTTAACACTTCAAGCGCCCTTTTCTTCCTCTCCTCCGGTGTCTTGTCCGTATGTATCCGCATGGCCTCCTCTACCTGCCAGCCGATCTTCTTAACAGGATTGAGACTTGTCATGGGCTCTTGGAATATCATGCTAATCTCGTCGCCCTGCAAGCCTCTTAAGGTCTCTCTGGGACAGTTAAGTATGTCCTCGCCCATGAAGATTATGCTGCCTCTTTTCTTGGCATCATGACGGCTTAATAGTCCGGCTATGGCAAGTGCCGACATGGACTTTCCTGAGCCTGATTCACCCACAAGTCCCACTATCTCACCCTCATCCATATCCAGATCAAAGTCATACACCACAGTCTCCGGTACAATATGGTCATGAAATTCTATATTGAGATCTTCCACATGTAATAACATCTCATTTCTCCCTCTTACCTAGGAGCGATATACCAAGCACCATGATTATAAGCGTCACACCCGGCACGATTGCCAGTCCGGGTCTGTTGAAGAGATACGTCTGAGCATCTGACAGCATCCTTCCCAACGATGCATCCGGCGGCTGAACGCCGATACCCAGAAAGCTCAGTCCCGCCTCCGCAAGCACTGCGTTATTAAACCCTATCAGGACGGAATTAAGCAGTATCTTAAAGGTGTTCGGCAATATATGAACGAACATCACCCTCATATCCGATGCACCGGCAAGCTTCGCACTTTTTACATAATCCATATTACGGGCACGAACATACTCGGCTCTGACTATCCTTACATAGCTTGGAATAAAGGCTATTCCCAGCGCAAAAAGGAGCTGTATCTTACCCGATCCCATTACCGCAACGAACACCAGCGCCAAGAGCAGGCTCGGAAATGAGAACATAACATCATTGAACCGCATGAATATATCATCCACCAGGCCCCCGTAATACCCTGTGAGCGCTCCGATGAAGGTACCTATGACCACGCCTATGAATACCGTTCCAAGCCCTATCAAAAGTGTGGTTGCACTGCCCTCCATCACCCTGCTTAAAAGGTCCCGGCCGAAATTATCGCATCCGAAGGGATGCATCAGACTTGCTTTCGCAAGCTTAAGCGAATTATTCATGGTATGGGTATCATACGGTGTCCATATCATGCCTATCAGCGCAGGAACGGTCGTAATGGCAGTTAATATGCTTCCGAGTATTAAATTAAAATCATATCTTCTGTTCTTACCCATCCGCTAATCCTCTGTTATTATCCTCGGATCTATCACTCTGTAGAGTATATCCACAAGCAGATTGGATACGATCACAAGTACGGCTATACATACTATGATAGCCTCCACAACAGGATAATCCCTGTTCTGTATCGATGTAAGCAATATCCTTCCAAGCCCCGGTATGCTGAAGACCTGCTCTATTACAATTGAGCCCGCTATCATATCCGCAAGTGCCATACCGAAAAAGGTTATCACCGGTATACATGCGTTTTTAAGAAGATGCTTATAGAACACATCCTTAGTGCTGTTGCCTCTGCTGTATGCCGTTCTTGCATAATCCTTCCTCTTCTCGGTTGTCAGTCCGCCGTATAGAAGTGAAAAGGCCATGGCAACCTTGGGAAGTGCTATGGCAAGAGCCGGCCAGAACATATATCCCAGAAATCGTCCGGCATTGACCGAATATGACACATATCCTCCCGGTGCGAAGAGCTTAAGTCCGAGCCCGAATATAAGCGTTATGATGATACCGCCGAAAAAAGGCGGCACAGACATGGTTATCTGACTTAATATCTGTATCGTTTTATCAAGTGCACTGTTCTCATATCTTGCCGCTACAATGGCAAGCGGAACAGACACTGCGATCATCAGTATGAAAGAATACAGTGTAAGAATAACAGTGACCGGCAATTTGTCTGCTATGAGCTTAGTCACAGGCATGCTGTAGCTGTAGGACGTACCGAAGTCTCCTCTTACAACACCCGCGATCCACTCGACAAATCTTGCCGGCACACTTTTATTAAGCCCCATGGTCTCCCGCAGGGCCGCAAGCTTCTCAGGGGTGGCCTGTGTTCCAAGCTTGGCCACTGCCGGATCTCCCGGTATCAGTGAAAAAGCCATGAACACAAGACATGCCACCACTGCAATTGTCAGTATGGAACTGATTATCTTCTTAATTATTCCAGTCATTACTCTACTTGGCCGGTCTTATCTTACTCATATCCTGCGCATATATGGGATAGAACTCGTAGCCCGTGAATTTCTTATTAATAGCAACAAGCTCTGCAGGGTCCTGTATATATACATTGGCAGCATCCTTGGCAAGTATCTCCTCGCACTGCTTATAGTACCCTGTCTGAGCAGCATCATCCGTGCTTAATAAAGCAGCCGAATATGCCTCATCATATTCCTTACTGTTAAAATTCACAAAGTTGTTGCCGGCATCCGATACGAATCTTCCAAGTAAAGCTCTGGGGCTTAAGGTTGACGCATCCACACCTACCACGGTAGCCTGATAATCCCTTCCGGAATATACATCGGAAAGCCATGAATTCCATTCAATAAGCTCTATATCCGCTGTGACACCGATTGCCTTGAACTCTTCCTTAAGTACCTGTGCCGTATCAACATGCTGGGTATAGTTAGAAGGCACCTTGATCGTGAACTGCAATCCGTCAGCATATCCTGCCTCGGCAAGAAGCGCTTTGGCCTTCTCCGTATCCTGATTATATGTATCGTTAAGCTCAGGCATGAAGTACTTGCCAAAGGACGGGAACATACTGCTTCCTATCTCCGTTCCTCTTCCGTCAAATGCATAATCCATGATCTCCTGAGGGTTAATGGCATAACACAAAGCCTGACGTACTCTCACATCATCAAAAGGTGCTACCGCATTGTTAAGATACAATGCCTGAACCAGATTCATCGTGCCTTCCTTGATCTCGAAATTATCCGAAAGCTGCGCTGCCTGTGCGGAAGTAACTCTGGCGAACATATCTATTGCACCGCCCTCAAGGTTCATGACAATGGTGTCCGGATTGGAGATGACCTTAAAGATTACGTTGGCTATATAGGCCTTCTCACCCCAATAACCGTCATATCTCTTAAGTACGATATTCTCCTGCGGAGACCTTGATACGAACATATACGGTCCTGTCCCGACAGGTTCTGCCACTGCACCGCTTATGTATTCGGCAGGGAGGATGGCCGTCGTCATATTGCTTAAGAAATCCGTATCCGCTGCCTTAAGTGTGACCACCACATGCTTATCATCCGGTGCTGTCACACTCTCAATATTAGAAAATGCCGCTACCAGCGGGTCTCCGCTACCGGTATCGGCACATCTTTCAATGGAAGCTTTGATGTCCTCGACCGTAACAGCTTTTCCGTCATGGAATGTGATACCGTCACGCAACGTGAAGGTATAGGTCTTACCCTCGTCATCGATGCTGTACTCACTTGCTACCGCAGGGACTAAGTCTCCGTTACTATTTGGTTTTACCAAGCCCTCGTAGATATTGAACAATATCTCTCTGGTTCCTGCCGCCACTGCTGTGTGGGGGTCAAGACTCTCTTCAATATCCTGAGGAATACCAACAGTAATCGTCTCTCCATCGCCTGCCTTGTCACCTCCGCATCCGCACAGTGCAACAGTCAGCATGAGTACAAGTGCCGATACGAGGAGGTTTTTAAATCTCTTCATAATTCTCTCCTCTCTCGTTCACTTGTATGAACGATTATGATTGTTTTTTATCTTTAATTACCTGACATGACCTTTTTAAGTTCGTCCATGAAGGTATTAAGATCTTTGAATTCTCTGTATACAGAGGCAAATCTTACATAAGCCACCTCATCAAGCGCCTTAAGCTTGGTCATTAAGATCTCACCTATCTTACCACTCGGAATCTCCTTCTCTTCGAGATTGAAGATCTCAAGCTCCACTTCGTCCACAAGCTTTGTGATATCTGCCGCACTTACAGGTCTCTTATGACATGCTCTGAGCACTCCGCTCTCTATCTTGGCTCTGTCATATGCCTCTCTGTTGTTATCCTTCTTAATGATTATGAGCGGAATAGTCTCCACCTTCTCATATGTGGTGAATCTCTTACCGCATTCATCACAGACCCTTCTCCTTCTGATGGAGTTGTTCTCATCAGCGGGTCTTGAGTCGATTACTCTTGTGTTCTCATGACTGCAAAACGGACACTTCATAGTGCTACCCCTCTACCATATATTGTGTTCGCATAACGAACCATTCATATTATATCGGGTGTAACTCATTATGTCAACTGATTATTGTGGGGCTGTAAGCCGGGTTCTGTCATTTAAGATGATCATCTATCTAGGACGATCGTTACCGACCGCCTCAAGCAACCTACCCGGAGACGAGACGGGCCGCCTCATGGTCTCCTTATTTGGTCTTGCTTCGGATGGGGTTTACACGGCTACGGCTGTTACCAGCCGCACGGTGGTCTCTTACACCGCCTTTT